>DLRQ01000075.1 GCA_002501135.1 Candidatus Neomicrothrix sp. UBA7884 | reverse complement strand
ACCCTCCGTCTGGGCTAGAAGTGCTCAACACCTAGCATCGGGGGCCATGAGCATCGACCTTTCCGCCTACGGCTGGTCCGGCGACCTCCCCGACGGTGACCAACGGCTCGGCCGAATCGTCCGGGTCGACCGGGGTGAATGTGATGTGGCCACGGCTGACGGGCGGGTACGGGTTCTCTCGGACTCTCAGCGCTCCCAGGACCTGACGGCACCGGCCACCGGAGACTGGGTTCTCCTCGACGACGATCCGGAACTTGGTCTGTTGATCTCGTCTGTGCTGTCGCGCTCCAACACGATTTCGCGGCGAGATCCATCCGAGCAGGTGGTCGAGCAGGTCCTCGTTGCAAACGTGGACGTCGTGCTGATCGTCCACGGCCTGGATCGACCACTTCCGCCCGGTCGCCTCGAGAGGTTCCTTGTGGTGGCCTGGGACAGCGGGGCCGAGGTGGCTGTCGTGCTCACGAAGGCCGACAAGAGGGGCGCTCCTGTTGATGACGTCACGGCGACTGTCGGTGCGGTTGCACCAGGGGTGCCGGTGCTGGTGGTGGGGCTGGGTTCGGGAGGGGACACCGGACTTGAGCCTGTGCTGGCAATGGTCGGAGAGGGCCGGACCGTTGCCCTTCTCGGTGAATCAGGATCCGGCAAGTCGACGCTCGTCAACGCCCTGCTCGGCGAGGAACTTCTTGAGACCGGTGAGGTCCGCTCGGTCGACTCGAGGGGTCGACATACGACGGTGAGTCGCGAGCTCGTGAGGCTCGCGGGCGGTGGTTTGCTGGTCGACACCCCCGGGATCCGCTCGATAGGAATCTGGGATTCTGAGGAGGCCCTCGACCGTGTGTTCGGTGACCTGGAGGAACTCTCCGCCACCTGTCGGTACTCGGACTGCGCCCATGACACAGAACCTGACTGTGCGGTCACTACAGCGGTTGCCGATGGACGGATGGACCGCCGGCGGGTTGACCGCTACCGGGCACTGCGCGCTGAACTCGAGGACCAGCGCCGCCGTGAACAAGAGCGGGAACGTCGGGGGCACGGCGACAGGCGGGGCCGTCGTCGCTGAGCCGGGCTGGGGTGCGGGGCCCCGGAGGCCGTAGGGTGTCGGGACCCATCCAGTTCACACTGAAAGTCCACACGGAGAACCACCGATGTCCCGTAGCGATGCGATCGAGAGGTTCACAGGTGAGGCCGAGGCCTCAGGGCTGACCGTCGAGGTGCACCGGTTCCCGGACGGAACGCGTACAGCAGCTGATGCAGCCGCGGCTGTCGGCTGTGGGGTTGGGCAGATCGTAAAGTCGCTGGTCTTCATGGCAGACGTCAGGCCGGTGCTGGTTCTGTGTTCCGGGGCCAAACGCGTCAACGAGGAGTTGCTGGCTGCCCACCTGGGCCTCGAGGTTCGCATAGCCGCCGCAGCTGAGGTCCGGTCAGCCACCGGGTACGCAATCGGTGGCACACCGCCGTTGGGTCATGCGGTACCGCTCCGCACGGTCGTCGACCCGACCCTGCTCGAGTTCGACGAGGTGTGGGCTGCGGCCGGTACCCCGGATTCGGTATTCCCGGTTGCCCCCAAGGCCCTGGTGAAGGCTACGGCGGGAGCGGTTGTGGCCGTCACCCACTGAGGCTGGCCATGAAGCGGTTCTTCACCGAGCACCCGGCGGAGGTGGGCGAGACCTACGGGCAACACCTTGGACGTGCTGTCAGGTCAGCCGTGTCCCTGGCAGGTGCAGCGATCGCCTGCACTGTGCATGCTCTGGTGCCGGCTCTCTTTGTGACTACCGCCAGTAGAACCATCACCCGGCTGAGCGACGAGATAGCGGGCCTGCGAGCCGACGACGCTGAATGACCGCTTCGCGCGGTGCCATCAGGGTCGAGGTGACGAGGGGTGGCGTCGTTGAGAGTGTCCACGATCTCGACGCTGTGGTCGTGTCGGCAGGTGGAACCGTTGTCGACTCATGGGGAGACCCTGACCGGGCGGTCCTGCCGCGGTCCTCGACCAAGCCGATCCAGGCGGTTCCACTGGTTGCGACCGGTGCTGCAGATGCATTTGACCTGACAGACCGTGAGTTGGCCCTCGCCTGTTCGAGCCATAATGCGGAACCGGATCATGTGTCGGCTGTCGTCCGATGGTTGGAACTCGTCGGTGCCACCCCCGATGACCTGGAGTGCGGTGCACATCCACCCCTTCACGAACCGGCTGCTGTCGACCTTGCCCGGTCTGGAGCCGAGCCTGATGCGTCGCACAGCAACTGTTCCGGCAAGCACGCCGGCTTTCTTACGGTGTGTCGCCACGAGGGGGTTCCGTTCAGCGGCTATCTGGAGTCGTCCCATCCACTACAGCGCGACCACATCACGCCGGCTCTGGAGGAGTGGTGTGGAATAGACCTCTGGGATCAGGTCCCGAGTGTGGATGGCTGTGGCATTCCGGTGTGGGAGGTTCCGCTTGCACGCCTGGCCCACGGGTGGGCACGGATGGGTAGTGGTCCGGCTGGCTCCGCCGAGCATCGGCTCCTCTCTGCGATGCGGTCTGAACCGTTTCTTGTGGCGGGGACAGGTAGGGCATGTACGCGCCTGATAGCCGAGTCGACCGGTGGGTCGGTGGTGAAGACCGGAGCGGAGGGCGTCTACTGCGGGACTGTTCCCGATGATGGCCTGGGCATCGCCCTGAAGGCCAGGGACGGTGCCAGTCGCGCCTCGGGCATGGCGATGGAGTGGATCCTGGGCACGTTGGGAAGGATGAACGAAGGTCACGACGACCCTGTCCTAAATGTTGCCGGGACCGCGGTGGGAACGATCAGGGTGGCTACCTGATCGCAGGCGTGTCAGGCGCCGGAACCCATCTCGGAGTCCTCGAGTTCACGGAAAGCCGCGTCGAGGGCCTCTCGGGCGGTCTCGGGGCCCACCCCCAACTGCCGTAACTCGAAGGCGAATCTGTGTGCGGCCGTCTGGGTGCGTTCCCGGCGTTCCTGAACGGGTTCGGAGTGGGCGGGCTCGTCGACGACGAAGGTGCCTCTACGGCCCCGGCCCTCGAGGACGCCGTCACGCTCGAGCTCGTGGTAGGTGCGGGCGATAGTGCCCGGTGCGAGGTCCAGCTGTGTGGCCATGTAGCGGACGGTCGGCAGGCGGCTACCTGGTTCCAGCCGGCCGACGGCGACCATCACCGAGAGCTGGGCCCTGAGCTGTTCGAACAGGGGGATGGCGGCATCGGCGTCGAGGCGTAGGACCATCTGTCTGGTGCGCCCTGCCGGGCCGGGTAGATGGACGACGGTCGGAGACTGCATGTGTGACTATTGTATCAATACAGAGAACACAGATTGGCTCAGTGGGACCTGATACTTGCATCTTGAAGTGATACATACGAGTGTTGTATCACTTGCAATGCAACGTCAGGCCCGCCCCCGGCGGGCACAACAAACACGAAACGGGGAACCCACACATGAAGCTGGTCACAGCAGTTATCAAGCCATTCAAGTTGGACGAGGTGAAAGACGCCCTCGCTGCACTCGGGGTGCAGGGCATGACCGTCAGCGAGGTGCAGGGCTTTGGCCGCCAGGGTGGCCACAGCGAGACCTACCGGGGCACCGAGTACAAGGTGCTCTTCACCCCCAAGACCCG
>DLRQ01000004.1 GCA_002501135.1 Candidatus Neomicrothrix sp. UBA7884 | reverse complement strand
AAGCCCACCCCTGCCACGACCATGAGCACCGCCACGACAGTGATGGCGACAATGTGGAAAGCCAGAGGCTTGAGGGCGCCCTCTTCGAGGTGGGGGATCAGCCGCAGCCTGGCGTGCACAGCCAGCGCAAGGGTCACGGCCAGCAGCACCAACTTGACTCCGATCGTGGTGGCAATCGGCGAACCGAACGAGAACCAGGCGCTGACGTCTGGGATCAGGCGCCATGCCAGCCATACACCCGTGACGACCTGGATCAGGAGGGCCGGGAGGCCGACACGCTCGTAGGCGGATTCGAAGTCGTGGACGATCTGGGGGTTGCCCGCCCGGAGCGCCTTCGGCAGCACGCTCAGCGACAGCACAAGGTGGCCCCCGGCCCACACTGTCGCGGCCAGAACGTGGGCGGTGAGCATGAAGCGGGTCATGCGATCCGGTCCAGCATGTCCTCGGTGATTTCGTAGATGGCCGATTCGCCTGCGAAGAACCGACGGAGGTCCTCGACCGCTGTCTCACCCATTCGGGTGCAGTTATGGATGCAGCCGGCGATGTGGGGTGTGAGCGCCACGTTGTCGAGGCTGCGGAGAGGGCTGTCGGGCACCGGAGGCTCCGGATCAGTGACATCCAAGAAGGCGAAGAGGCGACCGGTCTCCAGTTCGGTGGCGAGGGCGTCCTCGTCGATGAGGCCTCCCCGCGCCGTGTTGATGAGCACCGCACCGTCGCGCATTGACGGCAGGTTGTGGGCGCCGATCATGTGGCGTGTGTGTTCGTTCTCGGGGCAGTGCAGCGACACGACGTCGGAGCGCTGCATCAACTCGTCGATGTCGACGAGCGTCACCCCGAGGGTGTCGGCCTCCCCGGCGTCCAGGAACGGATCAGACACCAGAATCTCGCAACTGAACGGGACCAGCAGTTCGATCACGTGACGACCCACGTTGCTTGCCCCCACGAGGCCGATGGTCGCACCGGTCATCTCGCCGGCCTTCCAGTTGTCCCAGTCGGGGCTGTCGCGCCACCCTCCCTCGCTGACATGTCGGGCAAGGGGCCAAATTCTCTTGCGTCCCACGATCATCAACCCGAGCGTGGTCTCGGCGACGTCCCTCGCCAGCATCACCCCTGCACTGGTGAGGCGGATACCCCTTGGCCAGAAGCCATCGGAGATGAACCGCTTGACGCTGCTGCCCATGTGGGCCATGGCCCTGAGGCCGGGTGCCGCCTCCAGGACATCGGCATCCAGTTGTGCCACGCCCCAGCTGGTGATGCAGGCGTCAGCACCGGCGAGTACATCCATGAGCTCACCCCTCTCGGCAGGTTCGGGGCCGTCGTGGTGGACGACCTCGGCGAAGCCATCGAGGGCACTCCATGCACCTTCGCTGAACATACGTTCGTAGTGCGATCTGCCGATGGTCACGGCAACAACCGGTCGGTTCATCTGGTTTCGTCTCCTCGGACTGGAGTTGTCGACTGCGGCCAGCCGATTGCATTCGCTGCGATCCGGGCAGCGCCGACACCGGGCCAACTCAGGTCGCTGAAGGCCTCGACAGGTAGGCCGGTGCCGTCACGAAGTAGTGCTACCAGCCGGTTGTCCCTCGTGCCACCACCGACAACCCTGATACCTGTCGGATCGCAGAGGGCGGCAACCGAACGGATCGCCGAGCACACCGAGTTGACAGCGATCGGAAGAGCTTCCTCGTCGTCGGCCAGGCCGACCCCGAGGCCGCCCAGATTTGTCGAGGCCAGCCACCTGCCCGTAAGAGCATGTGGGCTCAGGTTCATATCGGCCGGCAGCCGGGTGACGTCTCCGGTCACGGCGACCATGGTCAGCACCCATGCCGTTCCTGCCGAGAGCATGATCACCCCCGGCTCCGTCACGCCGAGAGCGAGGGCGGCACACGTCTGGTCGTGGCCACCGACGAACACAGGTAGCCCCGGGTTGATACCGAGTCTGTCGCCAGCATCATCTGTCAGGCTTCCCAACTGCCTGCCGGTCGCGACGATGGGGGAGAGCTGGCCCGGGTCAACCTCCGCAATGGACAGAAGTTCATCGCTCCACTCCGGGGTCGCCACGTCCATCAACTGCATTCCCGATGCGTTGGACGGGTTGGTAGCCCAGTTATCGGTGAGCCGGTGGCCCACAGCGTCGTCGACCGACGCGAAGCGGGTAGCGGCCCCGAACAGGTCCGGCCTGTCATGTCGCAGCCAGGCGATCGTGGCGAGGCCCTGGCCGGGACCTGCATGCCAACCGCTGACGGACCTGATCCTTTCCCTCTCAGCATCGCCCCACGACCGGACGACCTCTGCTGAGCGGGTGTCCAGCCATGTGACAACCGGGCTGCAGGGCCTGTCATCGCCCCCGATGGGGCACACCGAGCCGCTCTGGGTCGCCATGGCTATTGCTGCCACGGTGACATCGGTACCGGAAACGGCCTCCGTCACGGCTGTTGACACGGCATCCCAGATCTCGTCGAGTCCCTGCTCGGCGGCGGCGGGCTCAGGCGAGCGGGTCACAATCTGTTCGGAGGCACCCGATGCGACAACCGATCCGGCTCTGTCAACCAGGACGGCCTTGACGGTCGTGGTGCCTACGTCGAGCCCCAGCACCGCCCCGGTGGCCACTGTAAGACCAGTCAGCCGTTGAGAACGGCCAGCGCCTGAGCCACCGATACGTCGTCGTGGAC
>DLRQ01000006.1:7116-8668 GCA_002501135.1 Candidatus Neomicrothrix sp. UBA7884 | reverse complement strand
GATCGGGGCACGCCGGGTCCTGGGCTGCTGAACAGCTGGCCCATCGCCACCTTCACGAACCGGGTTTCCAGCATCCGTGTGGACGCTGCACGAACGTCAGCACTATGGTCAGACCATCAGACCAAAGACCGCCCCTGAACAACGATGATCACCCGCCTGAACCACGCGGTGCTCTACGTGCGCGACGCACGTGTTCACCAGCGGTTCTACGAGGACGTCCTCGGATTCGAGACCGTGGTAGCGGATCCCTCCGGAGCATTCGTGTTCATGCGGGCCGGTGAGTCACAGAACCACCACGACGCGGTCTTCTTCACGGTCGGCCAGGGTGTTTCAGACTCGGACGCCGGACGCGGATCGGTGGGTCTCTACCACATCGGCTGGGAGGTCGCGACGCTCTCCGAACTCGATGAGATGAAGGGTCGCCTTGAGGCCTGTGGGGCTCTCGTGGGCGCCAGCGACCACGGAGGCAACCTGAGCATCTACGCCCGTGATCCCGACGGCCTGGAGTTCGAGATCATGTGGTTGGTTCCCCGTTCCGAGTGGGGAGAGGCTGAGACCGAGGCACTGATAAGGCCGCTCGACCTTGCCGCCGCAATGGAGCGCTTCGGGGCGGACCGCCCGGGCGGGGGCTGAGCCGTGACCAGCGATGTCGTCGGTGAGACCCACCAGACCTTCACACGAATCGAACACACCACCGTCGCCAACCAGGTCCGGGACCAGCTGATGGACTCGATCCGGGACGGCCGCTTCGGGCCGGGTTCGAGGATTCCGGCAGAACGTCAACTCTGTGACGAGTTCGGGGTGGCCCGTACCAGCGTCCGCGAGGCCATCCAGCAGTTGATCTCGCTCGGCGTCGTCGAGCGGCGAAACAGCCGCCTGTTCGTGGTCGAGTACCTGGGTGTCGTGTCGGCTCCGACTGACGGGTTGAAGCGACAGGTGCGCGAGTTGTTCGAAACCCGCCGGATAATCGAGACGTCCATGACTGGCCTTGCTGCATTGAACGCAACCGACACCCAGCGGGCCAACATCAACGAACTGGCTGCGGAGTTCAGCCCCGGAATGGACCTGCCGGAGTTCAGGGACCTGGACCACAGGTTCCACGCCGCCATCGCCTCGGCCTGTGGCAACCCCCTCCTGGCCGAACTCTACGGGCGGGTGCTGAGAGCCCTCTTCGAGTCACCGGCGTTTGCATCCCTCCTCTACACCAGTGCCAACCGGCTTCAAGTCGACGAGATCATCACCCGTTCGGCTGAGGGTCATGACCAGATAGCAGCGGCCGTCTCTGCCGGTGGCGAGGAGCAGGCTGCACTCGTCGCGGGTGAGCACCTCGCCGACGTGGAGCGCCGGATGCTCAGCCATCTCATCTGAGGATCGAACAGGAGAACGGTGACAGACGACCCGCGGCACGTGTACTTCCTGGATGACGGTGCCTTCCAGGAGACCGATAGGCCGGGCTTTCGGCGTCGGATAATCGAGGGCGACCACCTCCAACTGTGTTTTTGGCGGATTGACGATGGTGCCGTCGGCTCGTTCATCCACCGCCACGAGGAAA
>DLRQ01000006.1:0-6735 GCA_002501135.1 Candidatus Neomicrothrix sp. UBA7884 | reverse complement strand
CAGTGAGGACACCGATGAGAGAAAGGTGCTCCAGCGCGGCGACGTGTATATCGCAAGCCCCGGCATCTGGCACGGCGACAGCACCTTCCACGGAGATGACGAGTATGGCGAGTGCTGGATACTCGACGTGTTCGCACCACCGCGCCCAGACCTGTCCACGGAGAGCTGAGAGACATGGGCGACTGGCGGTTGGCCGTCGATATCGGAGGAACGTTCACAGACATCGTCCTGTTGGACGGTGAGGTGGGATCCGTCCACGTCGAGAAGACGCTCACCACACCGTCTGCCCCACTTGATGCGGTTCGCAGCGGCATCACCAGCCTGCTGGCCCGAACGGGTGTGGAACCTTCGGAGATCACAGCACCGATCGTCCATGCGACAACCCTCGTTACCAACGCCCTTATCGAGGGCAAGACGGGTAGGGCCGCTCTGGTTACGACCACGGGTTTTGCCGACACCCTTCTCATCCGTGATGAACACCGGTACGACATGTACGACCTGCAGATCGAGTTTCCGGATCCGCCGGTACCAAGGGGCCGGACCTTCGAGGTCGACGAGAGGACCACAGCGCAGGGAGTGCTCGTGACAGAGCCATCGTCGCGGGATCTACAGGACCTGACCAGCAGGCTGCGTGCGGTCGACGTTGAATCGGTCGCCATCTGCCTCCTCAACTCGTACGTGAACCCGCACAACGAGCGTGTCGTCGCCGACCATGTTCGCACCCAACTTGGAATCCCTGTCTGCGTGTCCGCCGAGATATCACCGCAGATCCGCGAATACCCGAGGATGATCACCGCTGCCTGCAATGCGGCGACCATGCCGGTGATCGGCCCCTACCTCGACGAGTTGCAGAAGTGGTTGTCCTCTGAGGGTTTCGGTGGCTCGGTCCTGATGATGTTGTCCAACGGCGGGGTCGTCTCGGCCGAGGATGCGGCACAGGCGCCGATCCGTCTGGTCGAGTCCGGACCTGCGGCCGGTGCGTTGGCCGCTCGCTGGTTCGCACACCGTATGGGAGAGAAGCGTCTACTGGCCTTCGACATGGGTGGAACGACGGCGAAGGCCACCCTCATCGAGGAGTTCGAACCGGATCTCGTCAACACCTTCGAGGTTGCGCGCATGTACCGCTTCAAGAAGGGGTCCGGATATCCCGTTTCGGTGCCGTCGGTCGACCTGGTTGAGATAGGGGCCGGAGGCGGCAGCCTCGCTCGGCTGGACCAGTTCGGCCTGTTGAAGGTCGGCCCAGACTCGGCCGGGGCCGATCCCGGCCCCGCCAGTTACGGGCAGGGCGGAGCCGTTCCGGCGGTAACCGATGCGGACCTTGTTCTCGGTTTCCTGGATGCCGACGCCTTCCTTGGTGGTGACATGCCCCTTGAGGCCACGCTGGCCATTGAGGCGATGGCGGCCGTGGCCGACGGGCTGGACATGTCGTCGACTGATACAGCCGCCGGTGTCCACGAGGTGGTCAACCAGAACATGGCGGCGGCGGCACGGATGCACGGTGTCGAGCGTGGGGTGGACCTGCGTGGGGTGACGATCCTCGCCTTTGGTGGAGCAGGGCCGGTCCACGCCTGCGGGGTAGCTGACCTCCTCGAATCCGACCGGGTCGTATTTCCGGTGAACGCGAGCGTCCTCTCAGCATTCGGCACACTCGTCTCACCTGTGCGGATCGACCTTGCCCGGTCCATGCCCAGGGCCCTTGAGAGTCTTGATGAAGCCGAGCGGGATGACCTGCTGGCCGAGCTAAGGAACGAGGGCCGCCGTGTCTTGATGGCTGCAGGGGTATCTGAGGATGCGGTCGGATTCCGGTACGGGGTTGACGCCCGGTACGTCGGACAGGGAAACGAGATAACCATCTGGGTCGATGAAGGGGGTTCGTGGACCGTTCCAATGGAGCAAGTGGCGGCGGCGTTTGAAGAGGAATACCGGCGCATATACGGCCTTGCAATCCCTGACGTGGGGATCGAGGCCGTGACCTGGAGGTTGTCGGCCTCGGCAGAACTAGACGAGGTTGAGCCGTCGACAGCGAGTTCCCAGGACTCCAGAGCCGCTGGTTCTCCAGGCAGCCGCCCCGTTGTGTTCGATCGGGGGTCACCTCCTTTGGACACACCGGTCTACCAGCGCCACGAACTCACACCTGGAGCCCACTTCGACGGTCCCGCCGTGGTTGAGGAACGTGAGACCACGTCAGTCATACGTCCGGGGTGGGCGGTTGAGGTGGCTGGTGACGGCAGCCTCGTGGCAACGAGGACACGGGCATGAGTAGGTTCGATCCCATTGAGTTGGAGGTCCTCTGGCAGTCGCTGATTGCGACCGTCAACGAACAGGCCCGTGCACTCCAGCGCTCAGCCTTTAGCCCGATCGTCCGCGAGGCAGGTGACCTGGCCAACGCGGTGTTCGACCGCCGGGGGCGAATGGTCGCCCAGGCTGTCACAGGTACGCCGGGCCACATCAACTCACTCGCAATCGGTGCTGCCAGCATGCTTGAGGAGTTTCCGGCCGAGACCCTCGTACCGGGTGACGTGCTGGTGACCAACGACCCCTACAAGACTGCAGGCCAACTGCTGGATGTGACCGTGCTGGTGCCTGCGTGGCGCGTGCCTTCGGGTGCCGACCAGTCAGTACCGATCGCCTTCTTCGGCTCGACCATCCACCACACCGATGTGGGCGGCTACGGAATCGGTGCCGGCGGCCGCGACTGCTTCGAGGAGGGCCTGTGGATACCGATCTGCAAGCTGATGAAGGCCGGAGAACGGAACGCCGATGTGTGGCGCTTCATCTTGTCCAACGTTCGCCAACCGGACCACATGGCCGGGGACCTGCACGCCCAGATGGCCTCGGGCGAGGTGGGGGCACAGCGCCTTGAGGTTCTCTGCGACTCCCATGGCCTCGATGACATCGAGGACCTTGCCGACGAGATCATCAACCGTTCCGAGGAGGCGACGAGGGCGAGCATCCGTGGCCTGACCTCGGGCTCATTCCCGGCCAGTGCCGTGCTGGACCTTGCTGACGGTAGCCGGATCGACATCGTCTGCTCAATTCAGGTCGATGCCGAGGCCGGTGAGATAACGGTGGATTACGCGGGTACCTCCGATGCAAGTCCGTGGGGAATCAACGTCGTGCGCAACTACACACATGCCTACACGACGTTCACGGTTCGTTCGGTTCTGAACCCGGAGATACCAAACAACCACGGGAGCCTCAGTCCTATCAAGATGCTGGCCCCCGAGGGGTCGATCGTGAATGCCGTCCTGCCACAGCCCGGAACGGCCCGGCACGTGGTCGGGATGTTCCTTCCAAATGCACTCCTCAAGGCGCTCGCCCAGATCAGGCCGGAGGAGTCGATGGCCGAGGGATCTGGAGCAGTCTGGACGATGCAGGTGAACGGAGCCCACGAGGATGGAAGTCCGTTCATAACAGCCATGTTCACCTACGCCGGTGGCGTAGGTGCGAGGGCTGCCAAAGCAGGTCTCTCAGCCTGCTCGTACCCGACCGGCGTGTCAGCCGTCCCGATCGAGGTGGTAGAGGCCTCAGCACCGATCAGGTTCCACAGGAAGGAGTTGCGCCGTGGTTCGGGGGGTAGCGGTGCCCAGATCGGGGGCCTCGGTCAGACGATCGAGTTCAGCGTTGACACGTCACGCGACTGGGAACTGAACGCCGTGACAAGCAGGCTTGACGAGCCACCACAGGGGATATTCGGCGGCGGGCCCGGAGCATCGGGGTCGTTCATGGTCAACGGTGAGCCTGTTACCACCCAGAGCCGGATCACCCTCGGACCCGATGACGTGGTCTGCCTGGAACTGCCTGGCGGTGGGGGTTTCGGAGAGGCTCCATGACCGACATTTTGCGATACCCCACATTCTCAGAGTCGTGGACCCGGAGTGTCGAGCGCAGGGGCGACCATTCGTTTCTCGTATTTGAGGACCCGAATGGTGTCGCCTCCAACTGGACCTACAGCCAGTTTGACGACGTTGTCTCACAGGTGGCCGGCACGCTTTCGTCGCGCGGTGTGGTCGCTGGTTCGGCGGTCCACATGGCCCTGGCCAACTCACCGGCGTTCGTGGCCGTCTGGCTGGCTGTCGTTCGGCTCGGGGCATGGGTGGTCCCCTCTGACCCGATGGGAAGGGCGTCTGAGTTTGAGGGTCACATCAGGCGCACCTCGCCAGTCGTCGGAATCTGCGAGACGTCCAGGTCCTCAACCTACCTGGAGGCCTGCGGGTCCCTGTCCGTAATCCAGGTCGATGAACAGGATCCGGACATGCCGGCCCTGCTGGGTGATCGGTTTTCATCCCTGCTCGACATCGGGCCGACGGACAGGGCCGGGGTAATGTTCACCTCGGGGACCACCGGGGAGCCGAAGGGCGTTGAGGTGACCCAGGCCAACTATGCGTTTGCGGGCCGAACGATGGCCGAGGCTGCGTGTCTCGATGAGACTGACCGCCAACTGGTTGTGCTCCCAATGTTCCACGTCAATGCCCAGTACTACTCGTTTGCATCGGCCATCTGGGCCGGAGCCAGCGTGGCGCTGATGTCGTCGTTCTCAGCCAGCGGCTTCATGTCGCAGGCGGCCCGCCACGGTGCCACAGCGGCCAGCCTCTTCGCCGCCCCGCTCCGGATGATCCTCGCAAGGGGACGCCCTGTCGAGGGTCTGCGGCTACGCCACTGCTGGTACGCCCAGAACATCACGGCAGACCAGTACGAGACCGTGTCCGACTGGTTCGGGTGTCGGCCGAGACAGCTGTACGGAATGACCGAGACAATCCCGGCGGTTCTCACCGATGAGCCTGATGATCCTGAACCGTCCTCGATGGGGCTGGTGACCACTGGTTGCATCGTCGACGTTCAGCGACCAGACGGCACGCCTGTGGATGTCGGCGAGGTGGGTGAGGTGGTGGTCGGAGGTGAGCGTGGCACGACCCTGTTCGCCGGTTATCTCGATGACCCTGCCACGACCGAGGCCAGTTTCCGGGACGGCTGGTTCCTCACCGGTGACCGGGCCATCCGCGACGAGACGGGCAGGCACTACTTCGACGGTCGACGATCCGACGTGCTCAAGGTCGCCGGCGAGAACGTCTCTGTTGTCGAGGTCGAGACCGTCCTGGCCGAACATCCCGGGGTTCTGGAGGCCGCCGTGATCGGACGTGATGATGAGATCCGCGACGAGTTGCCTGTTGCCTTCGTGGTGGCTGATCCCTCCGCGTTGCAACCATCGGTGGCTGACCTGGACAAGTGGTGTGCCGAGAGGCTGGCCAAGGTCAAGCGTCCGGTCGAGATCACGTTCCTTGACGAACTACCGCGCACCAGCGTCGGGAAGATCCGCAAGTTCTTGTTGGACAACCCTGAACCTGGAAAGGAAATCCCGAAATGAACCTGTTCACCCCGGAGTTGCTGGACTCCTTTGACTCCTCAATTGTGCCCCAGTCTGAGGCTGACACGTTGCCTCCGGTCATCTACACCTCCGAGGAGTTCCTTGAGTTCGAACGTCGGGCCATCTTCGACCACGAGTGGGTGTGTGTGGGCCTTGCCAGCAGGGTGCCGGATCCGGGCGACTGGTTCACCGTCGACGTGAACGGTGAGAGGCTGATCATCACGCGGGACAAGGAGGGCGTAGTCAGGGCACTCTCCTCGGTCTGCCAGCACAGGGCGCAGGCAATCTGCGAGGGATCCGGCAGTTCGACCACCTTCAAGTGCCCATACCACCACTGGATCTACGGCCTCGACGGCCGCCTGCTTGGCGCTCCTGCCATGGAGAAGACCGAGAACTTCGACAAGAAGGACTGGGGCCTGCCAAACATCCAGGTCGAGGTCTGGCAGGGCTTTGTGTTCGTCAACTTCGATGCCGATGCGGAGCCGCTGGCTCCCACCCTCGAGCGGTACAACCCGTATCTGGAGCACTACGACCTGACTAACTGCCGGTGTACGGACACGGTGGTGCTAGAGGACATGCCCTGGAACTGGAAGATCATGTTCGAGAACTTCAACGATGGTTACCACGCAACGAAGCTCCACGAGTACATCCAGGACTTCTGCCCCAGCGAGCTCTCGACCTTTCCAGTCCCATGGGACGACGACAGCAACGTCATCTTCAGGGAGGCCGGCTACCTGCATATCGACGCAGGCTTCAATGCAACGCACAAGGCCCTGTATCCGGTGTTCCCCGACCTGACCGAGGAGGAGCGGTGGCGGTCGACATTTGCGCTGATCCCTCCGAGCCTCTGCCTTGGGACGGCACCCGACCAGGCCTTCTACTTCATCGTGCGTCCCAAGACGGCCTCGACGATCGATGTCGAGATCGGAACCCTGCTGCATCCTGACACCTTCGAGCACCCGATGTTCGAACAACTCCTGGAGACAGCGATAGCTGGAATCCAGGTATTCGTGGACCAGGACCAGGATGTGACCAAGAAGGTTCAGGTCGGCTTGAACTCCAGGTTCGCCCCCCGTGGCCGCTATTCGTGGCAGGAGGAGTCCCATGTGCAGTTCAACCGTTGGTTGGTGAAGCGCTACAGGGAAAGGTGGCCAAGGGATTGAACTAGTGCCTGAGGGTTCAATTTGAGGAATCGGTTATCCATCACTATGGTCTGACGGTCAGACCGAAACTGCCCGAATGGGAGAGGGGAATCCTGTAATGAGAAGGTTTTCGAAGGTACTTGTTGTAGCGCTCACTTTGGCGCTCATTGCGTCGGCCTGTGGTTCCGATAGCGATGATGATGGTGCGGCTCCGGCTGCCACGACTGC
>DLRQ01000058.1 GCA_002501135.1 Candidatus Neomicrothrix sp. UBA7884 | reverse complement strand
GTCCGGGGATTCGACCATGTCGCGGCACTCCAGGAGTGCGTCGTCGAGAGACTTGCCATGCCATTCGCCGAAGACTGTCGTGCTGGTCGGGTTCATGCCGGTTCGCCTTTGGGTGTGATCGAGACCCCGCCAAAGAAGAGGCCGAGGACGTGTTCGAGTTGGGCTTCGGTGTTTTCGAGGGTCACCTCGGCGTACTGGCCGATTACGACCTCCACGAGGGCCACGAAGGACCATGCCAGGATCCTGGCGTCGCAGGCCGCCACCTCTTCGTCCCTGATCCCGTCGTTGATGATGGTTTCGATCTGGGCCGGGAGGGCCTTCTGGTATGCGCTGATGAGGCTGTCGCGTTCCTTCCCGGAAAAGGTGTTGACGTCGCGTCGCACCAGGTGGGTCAACTCGCGCTCTTCGTGGGGAAGTTCGAGGTAGTCCCTGGTGAGCTGGGTCAGACGGTCTCTGCACGTGCCGGGTTTGGCAACAGCCTGTTCGAACAGGCGGCGCTTGTCCTCGAAGTCACCCAGCATCATCGCCAGGTAGAGGTCTTCCTTGCTGGCGAAGTGGTGGTAAAGGCCACCCTTGGTGATTTCGGCCGCCGTTGCGATCATGTCGGTGGTGACATCGGAGTAGTTGCGAGCGACGAACAGGCTCTTGGCGGCAGCGATGATCCTGGCTGCTGTGGCCTCTGACCGGGTCTGGGTTGTGAGCAAGGAGGGCTCCGTTCATCTACCGACCGACTGACCGGTCGGTTAATACTGTACGGATATCCGCATGTCCTGTCAAGGGGCCTGAACTGTGCTCCTTGAGGTCTGGTGATCCGAACGGTGCAGGTGGCAGAGGTTGTGGCCAAGGTAGCGGCAGCCCTAGTTTGACCCGGACGTGATAACCGACCAGATGCCTTCACCCACCGCCCTGCTACGCGAAGAACACCAACTCATCCTGGCCGTGGCAGCCGTACTGGATCGGGTGCTCGCCGTGGAGGTTCCCGGTGGGCCACCAGGCATCGACACCGTCGACCGGTGTGTCACCTTCTTCCGACTCTTCGCCGATGCCTGTCATCATGCCAAAGAGGAGAACATCCTGTTTCCTGCGCTTGAGGCATGCGGCATGTCGCCGGACTCGGGCCCGGTGGGGGTGATGCTCGGTGAACACGAGCAGGGCCGGGCGCTGGTGCGGTCCATGGGAGAACTGGTCGGACAGGCTCGTGATGGTGATCGTGATGCTGAGCCGGCCCTCAGGACGGCGGCCTCGGGTTTCGTTGAGTTGATCACGTCCCACATCGCTAAGGAGGACGGGATCCTCTTCGATATGGCCGACCAGTTGATTCAGGGACCTGCATGTGATGCCCTTTGCGCTGCGTACGCGGAACTCGCCGACGAGCGCTACGAAGGCCACTCGAAACAGGATCTGGTTGACTTGGCCGGCGAGATACTTGGAGTCGGTTAGGGCCCGTATCCTCGGTTGCAGCGACTTCCCTTTGACCGGGTGGCGATGGCGCCACGTACACGACTGGAGTTTCCGAGATGACTGATTTCAACCCCGCCCCGCCCCCCGGCTCCGGCATCGACCCGGAAGCTCGTGTTCCTGCTGGATGGTGGCGCCGCGCCAAGGCGCTGATAGTCGACATCATCATCTTCATGCTGGCAGCGATAGTCCCGACGGTGATGCTCGTCGTCGGCCTCGCGTTCGCTCTTGGCGAGGAGACCGGGTCCGACTCGTCCGGCATCGGCTGGCTTCTGTTTGCCATCGGTGTGGTCCTCTGGTTGGTCATGATGGTCTGGGCCGGCTGGAAGTTCGGTTGGCGCCAGGGCATCACCGGAACCACCCCTGGCAAGAGCAGGCTGGGTATACGGCTCGTAGACGTTGCAACAGGCGAGGCCCCCGGGGGTGCAAGGGGCCTGGGACGCTGGCTGGTGCCGTGCCTGATCAACAGCGTCATCAACGTCTTCCAGTTGATCGACTACCTGTGGCCTCTCTGGGACGACCAGAATCAGCGGGTCACCGACAAGATGTTCAAGACCCGGGTGGTGGAGGCCTGACGACCAGCCGTGGGTCTCCTGGCTGTCAGTTGAGCACCAGGTCGTCCTCCGAGACCTCGACCGACACGGTGTCTCCCTCGTCGTAACCGCCGTCGAGCAGACGCATTGCCAGCGGGTCGGTGACCCGGCGCTGGATGACCCGGCGCAGGGGTCGGGCTCCGAATGCCGGGTCAAAGCCCTCCTCCGCCAGGAGGTCCTTTGCCTCTGGGTCAACGGCCAGGGTGATGCGCTGCTCGGCAAGCCGTTCGGCCAGGATGTCGAGCTGGCGGTCCACGATGAGGCGCAGGTCCTCGGGCCGGAGTTCGTTGAAGCGAACGATTTCGTCGATCCGGTTGACGAACTCGGGCTTGAATACGTCCAGCGGATCTCCGACCAGGTTGGATGTCATTATCACCACGGTGTTGGAGAAGTCGACGGTGCGGCCCTGACCGTTGGTGAGGCGGCCGTCGTCGAGGAGTGCCAGCAGCACGTCGAACACGTCTGGGTGGGCCTTTTCCACCTCGTCGAGGAGCAGCACCGAGTAGGGGCGGCGTCTCACGGCCTCGGTCAACTGTCCGCCGTCCTCGTGACCTATGTAGCCGGGAGGGGCGCCTATGAGCCGGGAGGCCGAATGCCGTTCCAGGTACTCGCTCATGTCGATCCGCACGAGAGAGCGCTCGTCGTCGAAGAGGAAGTCTGCGAGGGTGCGGGCCAACTCGGTCTTTCCGACGCCGGTGGGACCCAGAAGGAGGAAGCTTCCGAGAGGCCGGCCGGGGTCGGACAGGCCGGACCTGCTGCGGCGCAGGGCGTTGGACACCACCGATACGGCCTCACTCTGACCGATAACCCGCTCTGAGAGCACGCCCTCGAGGTGCATGAGGCGGTCGGCCTCCGTCGCCAGCAACCTGGTTGTGGGGATGCCGGTCCAGGCGCCCACGACCCTTGCGATGTCCTCGGCCTGAACCTCTTCACGGAGCATGGGGTCGTCTCCCTGACAGGCGGCGAGCACCTCTCCGGCTTCGGCAATCCGCTGTTCCAACTCCGGGATACGCCCGTAGCGGAGTGCGGCCGCCTGCTCCAGGTCGGGTTCACGCTCGACTGCCTGAGCCAGGCCCTCCAACTCCTCTTTGAGGGCACGCACGTCGTTGATGGCGGCCTTTTCGGTCTGCCACTTTGACCGCAGGCTGGAGAGTTCCTCCTCCAGGTCGGAGAGCTCGGAGTCGAGGACTACGAGGCGTGCCACGGACTCGTCGTCTGATTCCTCGGAGAGGGCCAGCCGTTCGATCTCCAGTTGGCGGTGGCGCCGGTCGATTATGTCGATCTCGGTGGGAACCGAGTCGATCTCGATGCGCAGCTGGCTGGCCGCCTCGTCCATCAGGTCGATGGCCTTGTCGGGGAGGAAGCGGTCCGTGATGTAGCGGTCAGACAGGGTTGAGGCCGCAATCAGGGCGCCGTCCTGGATGCGTACACCGTGGTGGACCTCGTATCGCTCCTTGAGGCCGCGCAGGATGGCGATTGTCTCATCGGTGTCGGGCGGTTCGACCACTACCTTCTGGAAGCGTCGTTCCAGGGCCGGGTCTGATTCGACGTGCCTGCGGTACTCGTCGAGGGTTGTCGCGCCGATCATGCGGAGGCGACCTCGGGCCAGCATCGGCTTGAGCATGTTGCCGGCGTCCATTGAACCCTCTGCCGCACCGGCACCGACGACGGTGTGGAGCTCGTCGAGAAAGGTGATGATCTCGCCGTCGGACTCGTCGATCTCTGCCAGCACCGCCTTGAGGCGTTCCTCGAACTCGCCGCGGTGGGAGGTTCCGGCGATCAGCGACGGGAGGTCCAGCGCGATGACCCGGCGGTCGCGCAGCGAGCCGGGAACATCGCCTTCGACTATGCGCGAGGCTAGCCCCTCGGCGATGGCGGTCTTGCCCACGCCCGGTTGGCCGATGAGCACGGGGTTGTTCTTGCGGCGTCGGGAGAGGACCTGCACGACCCGCCGGATCTCGTCGTCCCTGCCGATGACGGGGTCGAGGCTGCCCTCGCGGGCCTCGGCTGTGAGGTCGCGGCCCCAGATCTCTAGGGGCCTGGGTGTGTTCTCGGGGGCCGGTTCTGTCATGCGCTGTACCTCTGTCTCAGTATGCTCAGCGTATATCACTGAGAAATCTTGATACAGAGTATATCAACTTCTGAGGACAGTGTAAACGGGCCTCGCCTGGTATTTCAGCAGGTGCCGGCCTCAGCCGTTCACCGAGAAGGACGAGTTGGGGTTGATCTCCCGGTTGCGCCGGTAGAAGCCCATGTTCATCTCGAGGCCCGTGAACAGGCCAGTCACCACCAGCGGGTCGGCGTCGTGGTCGTGGCCCTTCTCGACGGCGTCGATCAGCTCGGCCATGCAGTAGCCGGCTACCGGAGCGTTCTTGAACTGGTTCCCGCTGGAACCGATTGCCACGTAGAAGCCAGCGAGGTCGGTGCGGTCGTATATGGGAATCCAGTCGTCGGACACGTCGTAGAGGTCGACGATGCCCTTCTTCTCGTTTGGGACCCCGAGGCTCGGCATGCGTCTCGCAAGCCGTAGCACCTGGGCGTTCCACTGCTCATCGGACACGACGGTGTCGTAGTCATCGGGGTCATCCACCCAGACCTGCGGATCGCATGGTGGGTCCTCCGAACCGATCAGGATGTTGTTGCCCGACTCGGGCCTCACGTAGATGGCAAGGTCGGAGTCCGAGGTGTGGAGGCCCTCGCTCTCGAAGTCGATGCCGGCCGGTGACGGGACATGGTGCACCTCGTGCCGCAGTGCCTTCGTCTTGATGTTCATCGAGTCGTAGACGCCCGCCATCTTGTTGATGACAAACGAGTGCGGTCCGGCCACGTTCACGACAACGGGGGCGTCGACCTCGGTGCCGTCGGCGAGCATGATGCCGGTTACCCGGCCTTCAGCCTGGCGGACCTCGGCCACCTCGGCCTTGAACATGAACGTGGCGCCCTTCGCCTCGGCTGCCCGCTGCAGGTTGTGGGTTGCCAGCTGCGGGTCGCTCACGTATCCCGAGTCGGGGGTGAAGAGGCCCCCGACAAGTTCACCCTCTGGCTCGGCCCAGAAGCGGTCATCCTCTGGGCGTGTCGGATCGCCATGGGTTCCGTGCTCGAAGAAGGGCACACGTTCGGCCATGGTGGCGTTGTCCCAGACCTCGTAGGGCACACCCACCTGGTCGAACAGCGGCAGCACCTTCTCGTGGTGGCCACCCTCGAGCATGAACAGCACCGTTCCCGACTGCATGTAGATGGCGTGACCGCGCTCGTCGTCGGAGTCCAGGTAGCCGGACCAGTCCTTCCAGTAGCCGAAGCCCTCGTAGGCCATCGCCACGCCGTCGTAGGTCGAGTAGTGGGCCCTCACGATGGCGCACGAGTTGCTTGTGGAGCCGTAACCCGACGTGGGCAGCTTGTCGACGTTGAGGGTCCGGTAGCCCTTCTTGGCCAACTCGAATGCGACCGCTGCACCGACTATTCCGGCGCCAACGATGATGGCGTCGTACTGCTGGTTCTGTGTTGGCTCGGACATCCTGATCTGGTCCCTCATGGTTCGTGCCCCGGACACGGGCCCGGGACAGGCCGACTCGCGGCGGGACGCTATCCAATCGCCGGATCCGGCGCTACGGGTCAGGTTGGGACTTCAACTGGCCCTGTGGGGAAGGTCTACAGCCACCTGGTCTGCCACCAGCTTCCCGATCTCGAGGGCGGCGGTGGCCGCGGGTGATGGCGCGTTGATCACGTGCAGCGACCTGTCTCCGGCAACCAGGTGGAAGTCGTCAACCATGTTGCCGTGTACGTCGACCGCCTGGGCCCTCACACCCGCGCCAGCAGGTTGGAAGTCGTCCGGATCCAGCTCAGGCACCAGGGCCTGCGCAGAGGCGACGAACTTCCGCCTGCTGAGAGACCTCGCCAGCTCGGCCAGGCCGACCCGTCCGTAGCGCCGAGCCAACCGGAGGGTGCCGGGCCAGGCCAGGGTTGAGGCGAGGTCACGTGGCGACACGTTGCGCCAGCGGTAACCCTCGCGGGACGCTGCCAGGACGGCATTCGGACCTGCGTGGACGTGTCCGTCCAGCCCTCGTGTCAGGTGGACCCCCAGGAACGGAAGGCGCGGGTCGGCCACCGGGTAGATGAGCCCCCTCACGAGATCTGCCGAAGGGCCGGTCACGTCCAGGTACTCGCCACGGAAGGGGACGATCCGGGCAGCCGGGTCGGTACCCGACCTGCGGGCCACCCTGTCGCTGTGCAGGCCTGCACAGCCGAGCAGGTACCGGGCTTTCACAGGCTCGTCTGACGTGTCGACCAGCCAGTTCCCGCCGACCAGCGCCGCCCGTCGGTATTTGACGCCTGTTCGGATGGATCCACCCCGGGAGGTGACCCGCCGAGCCAGTTCGTTCGCCACGCCGACGAAGTCGGCCCTCCCGGTTGAGGGCACGTGGAGTGCGGCCACGCACGCGACGTTTGTCTCCAGTTCACACGCTGCCTCAGGGGCGAGTCGCGACGCCGGCACCCCGTTCGCCATGGCCCGGGCGGCCAGGGAGTCGAGCAGCGGGATCTCGTCAGCGGTGGTTGCCACAACCAGCTTTCCGCAACGGTCGTGGGCGATTTCGTTGTCAACACAGAAGTCGACCATGCTCTCGATGCCCCTGACGGCCAGGTCTGCCTTACGGGTGCCGGGCGAGTAGTAGATGCCGGCGTGCAGGACCCCGCTGTTGTGTCCCGTCTGGTGAGCAGCCACCTCGGGTTCCTTCTCAAGGACCGTGATGCTGATTCCGGGCAGGCGCAGCTGGAGTGCGTCGGCGGCAGCCAGACCGATGATTCCACCACCTACGACGAGCACATCGGTTGGGAAATCGGCCATGTGTCGACGCTACCGGTGGTCGGCCCACCGGTAGGCCAAGGTGTGACTAGCGGAGGTTCAGGGCAGCCAGGGGATCCACGAAGTCGAGGTCGAAGGTGTCAGCGACAGCCCTGTCGGTGACGACGCCGGCGCAGACGTTCAGGCCGTTCAACAGGTGGGGGTTGCCACGAAGGGCTGCACTGGTTCCCTGCTCGGCCAGGGCCAGCGTGAACGGGAGCGTTGCGTTCGACAAAGCGAGCGTCGAGGTGCGGGGCACGCCGCCGGGCATGTTGGCGACGCAGTAGTGGACAATACCGTCGACGACAAAGGTCGGATCGGTGTGGGTGGTTGCCCTGGTGGTCTCAAAGCAGCCGCCCTGGTCGACAGCGACGTCGACGAGAACCGACCCGTCACGCATGCGTGAGAGCATTTCGCGGGTAACGAGCCGTGGCGCCTTGGCTCCCTTGACAAGCACGGCGCCGATGACGAGATCGGCGTCCAGGACCGAGGCCTCCAGTTCGGCGCTGGTCGAGTAGACCGTGCGGACACGGCCACCGAATCGCTTGGAGAGGCCTTCAAGCACGGCGGGGCTGCGGTCCAGAACGGTCACATCGGCACCCAGGCCGATCGCCATCTCTGCTGCGTTCTCGCCGACGACGCCTCCGCCAATTACCACGACCTTCCCGGGCCGTACACCGGGTACTCCGCCCAGCAGCAGTCCGGCACCGCCGTGGGTGGCCTCGAGGGCGTGCGCCCCGGCCTGGATTGACATGCGACCGGCAATGGCCGACATCGGCGCCAGCAGCGGAAGGCGTCCGGCGTCATCGGTGACGGTCTCGTAGGCGATGCACGTGGCACCGCTGGCCAGCAGGTCGTCGGTCTGGGGTCGATCCGCTGCCAGGTGCAGGTAGGTGAACAGTGTGTGGTGTGGCTTGAGGCGGGCACGTTCCACCGCCTGTGGTTCCTTCACCTTCACGATCATCTCCGACGTGTCGAAGACCTCGTCGGCGCTGTCGACAATTGCCGCTCCGACCTCTTTGTACTCGGCATCACCGAATCCTGCGCCGAGGCCGGCATCGCTTTCGACGACGACGCGGTGGCCGCGCGAGGTCAACTCGTCGACGACACCGGGAGTGAGGCTGACGCGGCGCTCGGCGGTCTTGATCTCTGCGGGTACTCCGATGTCCATCGCATCGTCTCTCTGTGTGGGTGGCACGGGGACAACCGGTCGGGCCCCCTGATCGGGGAGACGCTAGGTGAAACCGGGCGCTGCCGGATTGTGGAGCTGGGCGCATTCATAAGAGTTGACACAACAGAGTTGTGTAGAAGTATCCTTGAAGGCATGGAACATGCAGAGAGAGCTCTAGATGGTGTGGATCGTGCCATCCTGGATCTTCTGCAACAGGATGGTCGGATCGCAAACGTCGACCTGGCAGAGGCCGTCCACCTTTCACCGTCTGCGTGCCTGCGACGGGTACGGCGCCTCGAGGACGGCGGCTACATAGACCGCTACGTAGCACTGGTCGACCCCTCGTCAGTCGGCCTCGGCACCGACGTCTTCGTCGAGATAACCCTCGTCGGCCAGGCCGAGGCCACACTTGATGCCTTCGAGGCAGCGGTTGCCGACCGACCCGAGGTGATGAGCTGCCACCTGATGGCCGGCGACTTCGACTACCTCGTACACGTAGTCGTGAACGATGTAGCCGACTACGAGGCGCTGCACCGGACCCACCTGGCACAGCTCCCGGGGGTGGCCCGGATGGTGTCCAGCTTCGCCCTTCGGCCTATCTGTGATCGGACCGCCTACCCCATCGACCGTTAGGACAGGTTGCGGGCCCTGAGTTCAGACAAGGGTTTTGAGGAGCTCCCTGGTGCGGGTGAACTCCTCTGTAGACCTACCGAACTCAAGGGCGGCGAAATCGGTTGTTCCGGCCTGCTCCAGATCGGCGATCTGGGCGGTCACCTCGGCTTCCGAGCCGACCACGGCAACCTCGCCGGGGTGCTCGACCCCCTCCCTGTCGAGCATCGCCCGGTAGGACGGGAGCTCTCCGTAGATCGAGAAGATCTGTGAGGCGGCGTCACGCACCGCCTCTGCGTCGTCGGTCACGCAGACGGGCAGGCTGCACACGATCCGCGGCTCGGACCGGCCAGTTTCAACAGCCGCTTCGGTCAGCCGTGGTCGGATGTGGTTCTCGATGGTGCGTGGCCCGACCATCCAGAGGATCGTCCCGTCGGTACGGCGCCCGGTCACCCGGAGGGCCTGTTCACCGAGCGCAGCCACCATCACCGAAGGGACACGGTCGGTAGGGCGGACGGACTCGATGTGTGCCGTGAAGGCCTCGCCGTCGTAATCGGCTCGTCCATCGGCGAGGATCGGCATCAGCACCTCCAGGTAGTCGATGAGGTGCCTGATGGGCCTATCGAACGACAGTCCCAGCGCACCCTCGATCACCGGCTTGTGGGAGAGCCCGATTCCCAGCACGAGGCTGCGGTCCCCGAGCACGGCCTGGGTGGTCAGTGCCTGACCGGCCAGCATTGTTGGGTGGCGTGGAAAGGTTGGGGTGACCGCCGTCCCGAATTCGATTCCAGGTGCAGCATCGGCGACGGCCGGGAACACCGTGAGGGCGTCAATGAGGCCCGTCTGGGCCAGCCACCAGCCCGCGAAGCCGTCCTCGGCGGCAGCCGCCGCATGCTCCTTCAGGCGGCCCACATCGGCGTGCATCAGTTCTGCTGAGGCGTTGATGGCAATTCTCACGGGTTCCTCCGGTCTACGTCAGTCTCGGGATTTGACCACCGCCTCTAGCCGGTCAACGAACCCGGTGACGAATTTCTCCGCATCGGCAATGAAGGGGTCTCCCAAACCATCCGGCAGTGGATCGATCACCAGCGACCAGGACATGAGGCACGTGTCGCCCTGGTCCACGAAGGCGGTGGTGCCCTGGTAGAGGGTCACCGGAGCCCCCGAGAGTTCGTACACGCGTCGCCACGGCGGCTCAAAGGAGATGACGGTCTCGGTCAGGTCGAGGCCATCCAGGCTGAAGCAGAGCACAGCGCCCAGGCCGTGGGGGACAGGGTCACCGTCTGCTTCGTAGGTGCCGATACCGGCGAGGACCATCTCGTGGAGGGTGTCCCAGGCGACCTGTCGGGTCGTAGCCAACTCGCGCTCGACCACGAAGGTCCGGTAGGTCTTCCTCTCGGTGCTCATCCGATGATCATGCCCGCAGGGCAGCCCCCAGGTCCGTTATGCCCCTCATGTCCCCGCGGCCTCACCGACAACCGACCTCGGGTCGGCAGCACCTCGAAGGCCACCGTCAACGACCTCGATGCAGTGGGCGTGGCCGAAGTTGGCTTCGCCGACCCGTACACGGTGGCCCCTGTCCGCCAGGCCTCGCGCCCAGTCAGCGGGCGCATGCTCCTCGACCACGACCTCCACGGAGCCGACATCGTCCCATGTGCCAAATCCGGATCCACCAGCCAGCACCCAGCGGCCACCGCCGACCACGTGTCCGGGGTCGGCTCCGTCGACCAGCAGCCTCACCAGCATCTGGAGGACCACCTGGGGTTGGGCATCGGCGCCCATAGTCCCCAGTACGGCTCGTAGCTGCCCGTCGGGACGGGTGACCAGGGCAGGGGCCAGGGTATGGGGAGGCCTTCGTCCCGGCCCGTAGCCGGCGGGATGGTCCGGGTCGGTGCTGAACCCAATCCCCCGGTTGTGCAGGAAGACCCCGAGGCCGGGCAGCGCCAGGTGGCTTCCAAAGCCGTCCGCATTGGACTGGATGAGCGACACGGCCATGCCCCTTCCGTCGACTGCGCACATGTACATGGTGTCGCCCTCGTGCCAGGAATCGCCCAGAGTCGCCACCCGATCCGGTCTGATCGCCTCGCGACGTGGGACCAACCGGTCATCGTCGATCAGATATCGACCGTCGGCGTGCTCGTGCAGGACATCGGGTCGGTCAAACCCGGCCTGGCGTGCCGATTCAACGAGAAGGTGTGCACGCAACGGGTCGTCCTCGGGGGGAAGGTCCAGTCCCTCGGCTATCCGGGCGGCAGCCAGGGACAGATAGCCCTGTGAGTTGGGCGGAACCGTCCAGACCCGGTGTCCCCAGACGTCGACACCGAGTGGGTCAACCCAGGTGGCGCTGGGAGAATCGAGGTCGGCGGCCGAGTACTCACCGTCGCCTACGGCAAGCAACTCATCGCCGAACCGTCCCTTGTAGACCCCGTCTCGCCCACCAGAGCAGAAGGCCCGCAGCACCGATGCGACACCGGGGCGTGTCACGACATCCGTTGCGGCTGTCAATCCCGCGAAGTCGCCACCACCCGGAATGTCCTGCACGGCCTGAGCCGACCCTACGAGCAGGGGTGAGGCGGCGAAGCCGTGTTCAGCGAGGTCGATGGCCCGGGCCAACAGGTCGGGTAGCGGCATGGAGCCGAACCGCTGGTGGAGCGCCCACCATCCGTCCACACACCCCGGAACCGGAACCGACCGGATGTCGCCCCGGTGCGGCATGGAGGTAAGGCCGTCGGCGAGGAGGCCGTCAAGGTCCGCGCCGGAGCCAGCCCTTCCGGATGCGTTTAGACATGCTGGAGGCCCGGATCCGGTGTGGACGAGTGCGAACAGGTCGCCACCCAGCCCGCACATGTGCTGTGCGGTCACCGACAGTACGGCGTTTGTGGCAATCGCTGCGTCAACGGCGTTGCCACCAGCGGCCATGACGTCCACGCCGGCCCTGGTGGCAAGCGAGTCGACACTCGCCACCATCGCGGTCTCGGCCTTACGGAGCTGGCTTCCCCAAGGCGCCGTTGTCATTGCCGAAGCCTTGCAGGTTTTGGAGCCGGAGGCCTCCGGTCTCGTCCTGTCGACCCGGGCCCTGTGATACTCAGCACAGGTACGAGGAGACGGGAACCATGGGCGACAAACTGATACGGAGCGAGCTGGCCGACCTTGAGGGCTACGCCTTCGACGAGGTGCCCTGGACCACCCCGGGTCCGCTCACCGAGAGCCGGGTAGCCGTCGTGACCACAGCCGGCCTCAGGGCCGAGGGTCAGCCCGACTGGAATCCGGGCGACCAGTCCTTCACCGTGCTGCCACGCGACCGCAACGACCTGGTGCTGTCCCACTACAGCCCCAACTTCGACAGGACAGGCTGGATCGTCGACCCAAACGTTGTGCTGCCGATCGACCGCCTCGACGAGATGGCCGCTGAAGGAGTCATTGGTTCGGTGGCAGACACACACATCTCCTTCATGGGCGCCCAGATCGACTACACCCTGGAGACGATCCGGCTGGACACCGGGCCCGCCGCTGCCCGTGTGCTCTTGGACGACGGAGTTGACGTCGTGCTCCTGACTCCCGTTTGACCTCTGTGCACGCGTACCGTGGGTACGCTCGCATCGGTCCTGGAGGCATCCGGAATAGCCACCGTGGCGCTCTCACTCATCCGCCAGCAGGTCGAGACCACGAGGCCTCCTCGGGCTCTCCACTGTGAGTTCCCTCTCGGGCGACCGCTGGGCCGCCCCGAGGATCCGGCCTTCCAGACAAGCGTCCTTGACGCCGCATTCGCCCTCTTGGATGAGCCCGAGGGGCCTGTGCTCGTCGACTTCCCCGAGGAGATCACCGATGATTCGGACGCTCCCCTTGTGTGCACGATTCCACCTGCCGACACCGGCGACCTACACCCCGCCGAGGCTGAGGCCAGGGGCCTGCTCCCCGCATGGAAGCGGAGCACCGAGGCATACGGCCGGTCGACCGTCGGCAAGGTCGTGGCTGCCGAGGAGGTACCCGCAGTGGTGGGTCTCTTCGCCCGCATCGCCGACGGGGAGGACTGGCAGGAGGTAGGCCTGCCGGGAGACCCGACGAAGGCCGCCGCAGATGTCCGGAACTTCTACGAGGAGGCAGCACTTTCCCTCACCGAAGCCGTGCCCGGCGCCCGTCAGGCGGAGACATGGTTCGTGGGCCACACCGCAGCCGGCGACGTAATTCAGCGTGCGAGGGTGGCGATGAAGGAACAGGGTGCGGGCTTCTACTTCTGGTACTACCTGCTGCCCGCAACCCAGCACCACGATCCGGGGGACCGGTAATGAACGACCTTCTTGCCCATTCCGATAATGGCGCCACGTCGCCGATTGAGCCCAGCCGTGCACAACTTGAGGCCCTGTTAGGGGTGGGGCGACATGGTCCGGTCCACATGCTGAACCTGCTCAGGTTCAGAGAAGTTGCGGAGTATCCCGACAGTTGGGACGGGCCAACGGGAACCGGTGAGGAGGCGTACACCCGTTACGGCCAGGTGGCCATGTCGCGGGTGGGGGACCTGGGTGGGCGGGTTGTCATGTTCGGCCCGGTCGAGGCCGTGGCGGTCGGCATCGACCCCTGTCGTTGGGACCAGGTCGCCGTAATCGAGTATCCCGACATAGAGAGTTTCCTGGCGCTCACGGAGGATCCTGCCTACGTGGATGCTCTGGTCCATCGTAATGCCGGCCTTGCCGAGACCGAGGTACTCGCAGTGAACCCGATCGTCGGACGGGCATATTGAGGCTTGGTCGCCGGGCGACGGTGGACGTTGGGTTGGCTGGGCACCGGCGCACGGGAACGCTACGGGGTGACAGCAGCAGTACTGTTCGCGGACTGCCACAAGGGAGGGGAGAACATGGCCACTGATCGGGAACTGGCCGACGAGATAGTCGGAACAATCAAGGCCTGGATCGACCATGATGTGGTTCCCAGCGTGTCTCAGTTCGAGGCTGCCGACGAGTTCCCACAGGCCATGTTCGAACAGATGTGTGAGTTCGGCCTGTTCGGGGCCACCATCCCCGAGGAGTACGGAGGCCTGGGTCTCGACATCACGACCTACACGCGAATAATCGAGGAGCTCTCCCGCGGCTACATGTCGCTGGCGGGAATCCTCAACACCCACAAGATCGCTGCGACCATGATCGGCCGGTTCGGCACCGACGAGCAGCGCCAGCGGTTCCTGCCCCGCATGTGTGACGGCAGCTTCAGGGCTGCCTTCTCGCTCTCCGAGCCAGACGCCGGCAGCGACACGGGGGCCATCCGCTGTCGGGCTGAACGTGACGGCGATGAGTGGGTCGTAAACGGAACCAAGATGTGGGTCACCAACGGCATGCGCTCGTCCCTTGTGATGCTGCTGGCCCGCACCCCCGACGACCGCATCACCTGTTTCATTGTCGAGAAGGACCCGGGTGGGTCCTTTGAGGGGATCACCGTCTCAAAGAAGATCGACAAACTCGGCTACAGGGGGCTCGAGACGGTCGAGATGTCCTACGTGGACCACCGCGTCCCGCACGCCAACCTGCTCGGAGGCGACGATGGCCTCGGTCACGGCCGTGGTTACGCCCTGTCGGCCCTCGAACTGGGGCGTATCAACGTGGCCGCCAGGGCAGTCGGCGTGGCACAGGCGGCGTTCGAGGCGGCCATCGCATACGCCCAGCAGCGTGAGACCTTCGGTAGGCCGATTATCCAACACCAGGCGATTTCGTTCATGCTCGCCGAGATGGCCACCAAGTTGCAGGCGGCCCGCCTGTTGACCTACGACGCGGCCCGCCTAGCCGACAATGGGGAACGCGTCGACGTCGAGGCCGGGATGGCGAAGCTGTTTGCATCCGAGGCTGCATTCGAGATCGCTACCGATGCCATGCGCATCCACGGCGGTGTCGGCTACACGACCGAGTTCCCGGTGGAGCGGTACTTCCGCGACACCCCCCTGATGATCATCGGCGAGGGAACGAGCGAGATCCAGAAGATGGTGATTGCACGTAACCTCGTTGACCGATACCCCGTGGAGTGATGATGAACCAGAACCAGA
>DLRQ01000043.1 GCA_002501135.1 Candidatus Neomicrothrix sp. UBA7884 | reverse complement strand
CGACAGGGGGCAGGGTGGAACGCCAGGCTGGGAGGGCAGGGTGCCGAGGTGCGGACGCGTACGACTTTGCGCCAGTAGGAGAAGCGGACGTGCCTCGGCACCCTGGCGGTCGGGCAGAACCCGGCGGTACGCCCAGGCAGTCCGACCCGGCAGGTCAGGCGAGGCGGGCGATGATCTCGTCGACGACGGGGCGGGGGTCGCCCTCGCCGGTTACGACAAGGTCGGAACCTTCGCGGTAGGGCTGCACGAAGAGCCTGTAGCTGGGCGCCACCGTGGCGGCGAACTGGGCCTGGACGCTTTCGGCGGTGCGGCCCCTTTCGCGGATGTCGCGGTAGACGCGGCGAGCCAGACGGAGTTCTTCGGGGGCATCGACGAAGACGCTGAGGTCCAGCCGGTCAGTTATGCCGGGTACGGCAAACAACAGGATGCCGTCGGCGACCACGAGGACTCGTGGTTCGAGGGTGCGTGTCTGGTCGGTGCGGCAGTGGGTGGCGAAGTCGTAGACGGGCACCTCGACGGGCCGGCCGGCGACGAGGTCGTCGAGGTGTTGCAGGAAGAGTTCGTGGTCGAGTGAGTCGAGGTTGTCGTAGTTGACGAGCGCCCGTTCCTCGATGGTGAGGTGACCGTGGTCGCGGTAGTACTCGTCGAAGGCCAGGTAGGTGACGGCGTCGCCGAGGCGTTCGGCGAGGGCCCTCGCCAGGGTGGTCTTGCCTGCGCAGCTTCCGCCGGCTATTCCGACCACGCGCACGTCGGCGCCCACGTCGTTGCTCAGTACCGGTAGTGGTCGGGCTTGAACGGGCCGTCGGGGCTGATGCCGAGGTAGGCGGCCTGTTCGTCGGTGAGTTCGGTGAGCCTGGCTCCGAGCGCCCCGAGGTGGAGGCGGGCGACCTTCTCGTCGAGGATCTTGGGCAGGGTCACGACATCGGTTCCGTACGCCTCGGCGTGGTCGTGGAGCTCGATCTGGGCGAGGACCTGGTTGGAGAAGCTGGCTGACATGACAAAGCTGGGGTGGCCGGTGGCGTTGCCCAGGTTCAGGAGGCGCCCTTCGGAGAGCATGATGACCGAGTGGCCGTCGGGAAAGACGAACTCGTCGACCTGGGGCTTGATGGTTATGCGCTGCACGTCTGACATGCGGGCAAGGCCGGCCATGTCGATCTCGTTGTCGAAGTGTCCGATGTTGCCGACGATCGCCTGGTGCTTCATGCGGCCCATGTGTTCTGCGGTGATGATGTCGCGGCACCCGGTTGTGGTGATGAAGATGTCGGCTGTGTCGAGGACCCGTTCGAGGGTGTTGACCTCGTAGCCCTGCATGGCCGCCTGGAGTGCACAGATCGGGTCCACCTCGGTGACGATGACGCGCGCGCCCTGGCCGCGAAGCGATTCGGCGCTGCCCTTTCCGACGTCGCCGAAGCCGCAGACCACGGCGGTCTTGCCACCGATCATGACGTCGGTGCCGCGGTTGATGCCGTCGATGAGTGAGTGCCGTACGCCGTAGAGGTTGTCGAACTTGGACTTGGTGACGGCGTCGTTGACGTTGATGGCCGGGAACGCCAGGGTGCCGGCGTCACGCATCTGGTAGAGGCGGTGCACACCGGTGGTGGTCTCCTCGGATACGCCGCGGATTCCGTCGCGGATGCTGGTCCAGCGCTGCGGGTCCTCGGCGAGCGATTCGCGGAGGCTGGCCAGCACCACCCCCCACTCCTCGGAGTCGTCGTCGGTGGTGTCTGGTACCGCTCCGGCGGCTTCGTACTCGGCTCCCTTGTGGACGTAGAGGGTGGCGTCGCCACCGTCGTCGAGGATCAGGTTGGGTCCGTCGCCGTCGGGCCACATGAGGATCTGGCGGGTGGCCCACCAGTACTCCTCGAGGGTCTCGCCCTTCCATGCGTAGACGGGTACGCCGCGCAGGTCGTCGGGTGAACCGTCGGGTCCGCAGACCACGGCTGCGGCTGCGTGGTCCTGGGTGGAGAAGATGTTGCAGCTGGCCCAGCGGACGCGTGCACCGAGGGCGGTGAGGGTCTCGATGAGCACTGCGGTCTGGATGGTCATGTGGAGCGACCCGGCGATGGCTGCGCCTGCCAGCGGTTGCTCGTCGGCGAACTCGGCGCGTAGGGCCATGAGGCCGGGCATCTCGTGTTCGGCGAGGCGGATCTCGTTGCGGCCGAACTCGTTGAGGGACAGGTCTGCGACCCGGTGATCATCCCGAAGGGACATGACGACTCCTGATTTGTTGCGTGTCTGGACTGGGTGGGTTGTCTGGACGGGGCTGGGGTCGTCTGACGCCGGTTCAGGCAGCCTCCGGCTGGGAGCCTACCGAGGTGGGGCGCCTGCTCAGGTGGCTCCCACGGTTGCCATCCAGGCGAGGCCGTCGGTGTCGATCGTGTAGGGGCCGTCGGCCTCGGGGACCACGGCAGCATGGCCCGGCCCGAGGGTGAGGTCGCCGACGGTGGTGGTACCGGCCATGGAGAGCACCAGGTCCGGTCCGATTCGTTCGTCGACGTCGACGGCTGTGGCTGCAAGCCTCCAGGTGGCGAAGTCGTCGACGGGTACGTCGTAGCGGTGGAGGTCGGCGGTGTCGGCCGCTGGTGCCTGTACGGGGGGTGGTTCGGTTGCGGGGTCGATGGCCTCGACGAGGGCGGGTATGTCGATGTGCTTGGTTGTGAGGCCACCGCGGAGGACGTTGTCACCGGGTGCCATGACCTCGACGGCCATGCCGGCCACGTAGGCGTGCAGGACGCCGGGGCCTACGTAGAGGGCTTCACCGGGCTGGAGGCGGTGGTGGGCGAGCAACGGGACGACCAGCAGGGCGGGGTCTCCGGGGTGCTGGTTGGCCAGGTGGGCGACGAGGTCGGCTGTGTCGGCGAGGGGTCCGTCAACACCGGCTGTGCACCTCTCTACAAGCGTGTCGATGGTGCTGTCCCAGCGACCGCTGAGGGCTCCTGCCAGCAGTAACGGCCAGGCACCGGGGCCGCCATCAAGCACGGCCACCATGTCGCCGGGAAGGCCCAGCGCACCGGCTACCTCCGTGGCCTCCTCCACTGGCCGGAACCCGCAGAGGGCCTCAAAGGGCGTGACGGCACAGACCAGTTCGGGCTTGGCGCGGTCGTCAACGAATGACCGGTCCGGGTGGTCGATGGGCAGCCCTGCTGCCTCCTCGGCGGCGAATCCCCGGCGTGCCTGTTCGGCCCCGGGGTGGGCCTGAATCGAGAGTGTCCGCTGGACGGCAAGGACCTTCACGAGGCACGGAAGGTCGTCGGAGTCGAACCAGAGCTCGGCCTCGGGCCGTCCTGAGGGTTCGATGCCGCGAAGGTCGGCCAGTGCGGTCGTGGATCCCCAGTCGTAGTGCTTCAGCCGGCCGGCCAGTTGGTGCACGGGTCGGACCCGGTCAGGGCGTGAAGGTGGGCGTGATGCCCTCGGTGTCGGCGAGGGCGGTGAGGCGCTCGTGTTCGGCGTCGTCGACGATCTCGGCCTCGTCGATGAGCATCACGGGGATGTCGTCGGTGATCGAGTAGCGGCGACGCAGGCGCGGGTTGTAGAGGGAGTCCTCGGCCTCGAAGTAGTAGAGGGGGCCCTTGTCGTCGGGGCAGGCCAGGATTTCGAGGAGCATGGGGTCTAGTGCCATGACCGTGAGG
>DLRQ01000021.1:8948-20047 GCA_002501135.1 Candidatus Neomicrothrix sp. UBA7884 | reverse complement strand
GGTGTCGAGGTCTGGGCAAAGCGGGAGGACTGCAACTCGGGCATCGCGTTCGGAGGCAACAAGGTCCGAAAGCTGGAGTACCTGGTAGCCGACGCTCTAGAACAGGGCTGCGACACGCTGGTTTCGATCGGCGGGGTCCAGTCCAACCATACGAGGCAGGTCACCGGGGTGGCACGCCACCTGGGCCTCGGCGCGGTGACCGTCCAGGAGGGGTGGGTCGACTGGCCTGAGCCGGCCTACGACAAGGTCGGCAACATCCAGCTCACCCGCATACTCGGCGGTGACATCCGAATGGATCCGGCGGGGTTTGACATCGGCATCAGGGACAGCTGGAAGGCGGCACTGGAATCTGTGGAAGCGGCTGGAAAAAAGCCGTATCCAATCCCGGCTGGGGCATCGGACCACCCCCTCGGTGGCATGGGGTTCGCCAACTGGGCCCGGGAGGTCGCCGTCCAGGAGGCCGAACACGACGTGTTCTTCGACCACGTAATCGTCTGCACGGTTACCGGTTCCACACACGCCGGCATGATCGCCGGCTTCGCCCTCGAGGGTCGTGGTGACAGGCAGATCCTGGGCATCGACGCATCGGGCACGCTTGACCAGACCATCGACCAGGTCGCCCGGATTGCCAACAACACGGCCGAACGGATCGGTGTCGGCCGCGACCTGGTCGCCGACGAGATCACGGTGCTGGCCGGATACGAGGGGCCCGCCTACGGGGTTCCCGATGAACAGACCATCGACGCCATCCACCTGGTGGCCCGAACCGAGGGCATGCTCACCGACCCCGTCTACGAGGGAAAGTCCATGGCAGGCCTCATCGACCTTGTCAGGACAGGCGTGATCCCACCGGGTTCCAGGGTGCTCTACGCACACCTGGGCGGCCAGCCGGCCCTAGCCGCCTACGCCGGAGCTCCCGGCCTCGGCTAGCACGATCACCCCGGAGGGGGTCTCCAGTTCAACAGTGCCGCCCCCCTCGTCTCTCGCCACCGGGTACCAGCCCTTCTGATAGGCGCTGTCCAGCAGGTAGGCGACCTCAAACCAGTCCAGCACGTCAACACAACCCATTTCCGTCCAGGCAATCCCGATCTCGTCGGGATGCTCGTTGTCACCGAACCATGCGGTGTCGAACCGGTTGCAGCCGAGATTCCCCCAGAGCCGACCGGTCGGCTCGAAGGTGACGTGGACGTCGGCTCCGTTAGGAGGAAGGAGGGTCTCGCCATCAACCTCGAGACGCTCCACCGACCACTGCACACCGACCAGCCAGTCCGGGTAGGTGGGCCATGTCACGGTCGAAGCGGCCACGGGGCTCTCGGACCGATCCGACCCGGATCCACACGACATGGCCACGAGAAGGACGACAAGAAGAGCGACGGACTGTCGAGCTCTTAGATCCACCGCCAAGGGACCTATCACACGAGGTCGCGCGACACGATTCCGGTAAGGCAGCCGATGGCCCCTGATGCCTTGGCCAGTTCGTCCACCTCAACGGTGGTACACGTGACCCCGAGCGATTCATAGAAGGCCTGCGTTGTCGGGTTCCCCTCCGCCATCAGGAACCGACGGGGCCCGAGGGTGACGCCGTTCAGGGCAAAGCCTTGTACCGCCTCGTCCAAGTTGGGCAGGAAGTGGACCTCGTAACCCTCGCCCTCGAGGGCTTCAACCGCCGCCACGGCCAGACGCGTTGGCCATGCCACCGCCAGGTCACCGTCCAGAATGCGGAGCATTCCCATCAGGTGCATGGTGCCGATCGGCAGGTCCACCCGGGTGGTCGTGACACCCATGGCCTCCATTGCATCGGTGATCTGGTCGATCGCCTCTTTGTTGGTGCGCAGGCCCCGCCCAACCAGCACGCGCGTGGGAGACAACCACATGAGGTCGGCTCCCTCGAAGGTGCCCGTCCCCGAGACGCTGCGCAGGATCGGAACTCCGGCGTTGGCCAGGCCAACGGCGGCGACACGTTCCTCGCCGGCGCGCACCTCAGATGCCGGCCTGGCCAGCACCGCCCCCTCCGGTGTCATCGCGAACAGGTCGGCCATAAACATCTGGTTCGGCTGAGATGTCAGTGGTGGATTGACCAGATGGACTGCGATGTCGTTTGCCCGGTAGGCCGCGACGATGGCGTCGTGCTGCCTACCGGCCCTCTCCGCATCGACACGGTCCAACATCTGGGCCCCATTCGGGTCCTCAGTGGCGATCTCGGGCCCCGGTCGGTGGAGCAGCACGCTTGTGAGGACTCCGTACTCGGAGTCGATGCCGAACGGACCCCAGATTCCGTCGGCCTCGTCACGAAGGGATCGTTGACGGGGCTGCCAGCCGGGCCCGCCGTAGGCGGCGTACTCCAATGGATTTGACCGGTCTGTCATTTGCAGGTCCCTTCGGGAGGCGGTAGCCGCGGTCGTCAGCCGTGGACCGACATGGACGAATCGGGGTTGACCTCACGGTTCCTGCTGTAGAACCCGACGTCTATCTCCCGTCCGGTGTACCTGCCGGTCACGACGACCGGCGATACGTCATGGTCGTGCCCGGACTCAACGGCCTCGATCAAGTCGGCCATCACCTGGCCCACGGCCCCGGCGTTCTTGTACTGGTTGCCGCTGCTGCCGATGGCCAGGTAGAAGCCGTCCAGGTCGCTGCGGTCGTAGATGGGCAGCCAGTCGTCTGAGACGTCGTAGAGGTCGACCACGCCCTTCTTCTCGTGGGGGACACCCAGGGTGGGGATACGTCGGTTGGCCCGCAGCACCTGAGCCTCCCACTGTTCCTGGGAGAGCGTGGTGTCGTAGTCGTCCGGGTCGACGAACTCGCGGGGGTCACACTCTGGGTCTACGCTGCCGATGAGGATGTTGTTGCCGGTTTCGGGCCTGAAGTAGAAGCCGGTGTCGTCGTCGGCGCCGACCGTACCGTTTGCCATGAAGTCGTAGCCCTGTGGCGCCGGCACGTGGTGGACCTCGTGGCGCAGAGCCCGGGTCTTGATGTTCATCGAGTCGTACACGCCTGCCATCTTGTTGATGACGGCACTGTGGGGACCGGCCACGTTGACAACAACCGGTGCTGAGATCCGGCGACCATCGGCCAGGGTCACACCCTCCACGCGACCGTCGGACCTGTTGATTGAGACGACCTCGGCGTTGAACCAGAACTCGGCGCCGCTGCCCTCGGCAGCCCGCTGCAGGTTGTGGCACGAAAGCTGCGGGTCGCTGATGTAGCCGGCGTCGGGCGCGAATATCGCACCGTCGATCGTGTCTGTCGGGTCATCCCAGAAGTGGGGGTCGTCGGGTCTCTTCGGCGGACCGTAGAGGCCGTGGTCCAAGAGCGGTGATCGTTCAGCAATGTCGTCGAGGGTCCAGTCCTCGAACGGGATTCCAAGTTCCTGCCACAGCGCCTTGACCTTTGACGAATGGCCGCCCCCGCCGACCAGGAGGCTGAACATTCCGCACTGGTGAAACTCGATCAGGCCAAGCTCGTCCTCGGCACCGATGTAGGCAGGCCAATCGGTCCAGTAGTGCATCGCCTCCCACGCCATGGTCACCCCGGGAAGCGTCGAGTAGCTGAAGCGCACGATGGCACAGGAGTTGATGGTTGACCCGGCTCCCGCGGCAGACGCCTTGTCGACGGTGAGGGTGCGCATGCCCCTTCGTGCCAGCTCGACGGCGATCGCTCCCCCGAGCACACCGGCACCGATGATCACGGCGTCAACCTCAAACGGACTGTCGGTCTGTTCTGTCATTTCGGACTCCTTAGAATTGACTGCATGCGACGTGGGGTGTCAGTCGGGTTTCGACCCGGGCGGGCGCAATCATGCCAAGTCTGGTGCGATCATGTGAACACGGTGGGGCTAGGTTCGGTCACCGACAGGATCGCCAATCACCTCTGGAGTTTCCAGCGTGAACGAGACATCCACACCCACAATCGTGATTGCCGACGACGAGACAGTTGTCGAAGCAACATGGTTCGACGACCGGCCAGTTGTGGACCCTTCCGCACTGGAAGCGGTCCTCGGATGGAATCTCAAGCCTGAAGGCCTCTGTCGGGGGGACGCCTGTGTCCCCCTCCCAGACCAATCTGCCCTCGAACACCCAGAGGGCATCGACCTGATGGCTGCAGCGGGCACCCTCGGCCGCCCAACCCTGGCTGATCCTGATGCCCAAATGGTTGCCATCGGCGTGCCGGCCGATGACCGTCAGCGGGCGCTCGTCGACCGACAGGCTCCTGACGCCACACTCCTGGACCTGGATGGCAACCAGCGCCAGTTGTCGGAATGGTCGGGCACCAGACGTCTACTGGTTGCCTTTTCCAGTTGGTGAGGATGCGCCTTCGACCTGCCCGGGTGGCAGGCACTGCAGGACGAACTCGCCGACACGGACTTCTCTGTGATCGCTGTCGCCATCGACGAGAACGTCGAGGTCGTCGCACCGCTGGCGCAGGGAATCACCTACCCGGTGCTTGTCGACACCGAGCACCGGCTTCCTGAGCTCTACGCCGTCAACAATGTCCCGACTGTCATGTGGATTGACGAGGCCGACCGCATCGTGCGACCCAACGCCAACGAGTTCGGTTCGGACATGTTCACCGAGCTCACCGGAATCAGGTGTGAGGACCACATGACACAGGTCCGGGCATGGATCCGAGACGGCACCTTGCCTGATGACGCCAGCTTTGAGGTGCCTGATCTTGATGCCGACGAGATCGCTGCACGCCTCCACTTCCGCATGGCGGTCCATGGACGGCGTTCCGGTCGGGGCGACGTAGCCGAGCGGCATTTCAACAGGGCGAAGGAGCTGGCGCCACACGACTTCACCATCGTGCGGGCCGCAATGCCGCTGACCGGCATCGACCCGTTCGGACCGGCATATTTCGAGTTGTACGGGGTGTTCGAGGCCGCTGGTGCTCCCTACCGGGGCATCCGGAGGCCAAGGCCCTGAATCAGACGGGCACCTGGCCGGCCAGCGCCTTGGCTGCGAGGAAGGCCTTCATCACACCTCAGCCCTCGTGGGACCACTCCGGACGACGCTTTTCTACAAACGCCGTGGGCCACTCCCGGCCGTCGCCATGGGCAGCTGCGCGCGACATCACGTCGGCGGCCAACTCGTAGGCATTCTCGAAGGTCATGTCCATCTGGGCGTACATGGTCGCCTTGCCGAGGCCCTTGGCGTAGCGGCTGCCGCGAGTGGCGTATCCCATGAAGTCACGTGTCGACTGTTCCAGGTCCACCACCGGCACCACCCGGTTGACGAGGCCCCACTGGAGGGCCGTGGTCGCGTCGATTGCACCTCCGGTAAGTGCCATCTCGGCTGCCCGCTTCCGACCAATCTGGCGTGCCACCGCCACCATCGGCGTGTGGCAGAACAAGCCCCCCTTGCCGCCCGGTGTGGCGAACCGGGCCTCGTCGCTGGCGACGATGAGGTCAGCGCTGGCTGCCAGCTGGGCTCCAGCCGCCGTGGCGAGGCCCTGCACCTGGGCAATGACCACCTGGGGAACCTCGGCCAGAGACTTCATGGCGGCGCTACACACATCGAACAGGTTCCTCAACTCGTCCTCGGTCATCGCCGCCATTTCTGCCAGGTCGTGGCCAGAGGAGAAGACCGGACCGGTTGAGGCCAGCACGAGCCCCGCCACGTCATCCTGCTCGCCGGTGCTGCGAACGGCGTGTTCCAACTCCATCAGGACCTGTGTGGAGAGGCAGTTGCGTCGATCCGGCCGGCTCAACGTGATGGTGACGATCTCACCATCACACTCGCAGCAGAGGTGTTCGTAGTCCATGACGGCTTCTCTCCCTGGTCGGCCGACAGAACCACCAGTGTGCCCCACCAACGGTGAGCCACGTCAAGCCCGCCCCCACGGGCACCTGCCTGTACCCTGACCGGCGGTGGTCGACCGGGTTTCACGCCGGGCTCCAAACCGCCGTCGGGTCGCTAGCTCATCGGGTAGAGCAGGGGACTTTTAATCCTCAGGCGCCGGGTTCGAGCCCCGGGCGACCCACTCCACCCGGCTCTCAGCCCTCCACCGTTCGGGAAGGGACCTGCGTCGTCCGTATGCACCGGAAGTGGACCGCCCTGGCGTGTAGGAGCCTCGACTCGGCCTGCTCATCCGCAGGTAGGGCGTCCACCCTCTCACGCTCAAGCTCGTCAGCCCGGGTGGTTCCATCCAACCAACCCAGAGGACCCGTCATCGGAAGCCGAGGCACAACACGGTTGTGGAACCGCACAACGCCCCTCGGCCACCGGGCCAGGTTCGACGGCGCCCAGTCAGGGTTCCGGGCGAGGTGCTCGAGGGCCTGCACACGCAGCCGCTGGTTCAACTCCCGTTCCTCTGCCGTCGGCAGGAACGGTCCGGTCAGGTCGGCCATGTCAAAGTCTGGCCGACCAGTCGACGCGTGCATAGTCTCAAGGTAATGAAGGGCCATGCACCCGGCTGGCGGGCCCGCTGCCGCAGGTGCGGAGTATCCGTTAAGGCAGCCGAAATGAGCGTCAGCCGGATCGGTGCACGCTCATGGAAGCAAGGTCTTCCTCGGCCGCTGCAGATCATGTCAGCACCTCGGATGGCTGGTGCTGGAGCGTGTCACGGACCCTGACTGCCGGCGGAGTCTCATTCCCAGATGAAACCGCACGGGTCCACCCCCCGTTGCTCCAGGACACGTCCGACGGCCTGGTTCAGGCGACCGGGCAGGAGACGCCCGTCCTCCAGAGCCGTCACCAACTCCCATGCGACCGCAGCTACGCCGTCGGCCGGGCCCACGATCAGGAGGTCGATTCCGGCCCGGAGGGAGAGAACCACTGCCTGTGGGATGTCCAGACCGCCCGCGACAGCACCCATGGCCAGGTCATCGGAGATCACCAGCCCGTCAAAGCCCAGGTCGCGGCGCAACAACCCGGTGACCGCCTCGTAGGAAAGAGAGCTCGACACACCGGCTGTCAGGCCGGGCACGGACAGATGCCCGACCATCACAGCGGTACCGGGAGGCAGGTACCCCCACGGCACCAGATCAACTGCGTTCAGATCCCCGATCGGGGGCGTCACCGGCAACTCATCGTGGCTGTCAGCCGACGCCCTGCCGTGACCCGGAAAGTGCTTTGCGACAGGCGTCAGGCCCGCATCCAACACGCCGTGGGCAACCGCCGAACCGAATGTGGCCACCAGCAGTGGATCGTCAGAGAACGAGCGCGACCCGATGCCGGGCCCACCGCCCACGTCGATAACCGGAGCCAGATTCATCGTGAAGCCGAGGCCCGCCATCGCCTCGGCCCGCTCCCGGGCCATGGCACGCACCTCGTCCAGCGGGCGCCCGGCCATGTGTCTGGCCGACGGCATGTCACCCAACAACCCGTCGAGACGCTGCACGGTGCCGCCCTCCTCGTCCACGGCCATCACAAGTGGCCCAGTGGCAGAGACCGCCTGTACCGACGCAATCGCGTCGCCGAGACCCTCGTCAACCGGCTCGACCACGACGGCGCCGGCGACGAGACCCCGCCCAGCCAGGTCGGCAACGGTCATCAGGCCACCCTGGTTGACCACGGGCATCAGCACCTGACCCACACGCGTCGCCACCGGCATCGCGGCGATGCACTCAGCCGTGGTCGGCAGCGGAGAGGCCGTCGTGGTCGGTGGCGGCAGGGTGGTGGCCGTCGTGGTGGTGGTCGTCGTGGTGGTCGGAGCAGGGAGGGCCGTTGGCGCTGGAGCAGGAAGGGCCGTGGCAGGCACAACCGCCAGAGTCGTGGAGGTGATGATCGTCGTAGAGGGTGCAGTCGTCGTGGCAGGCACCACGCCGGCTTCGCCGCCACACGCGGCAACCGCCAACAAGACCGCTGTCAATGCTCTTCTCACCGCGCCAGTGCAGCACACCGGGGTGGCCACAGTGGGCCGCCCGGACCTGACGCCCTCGCTGTCGTAACCTGAACACCATGCGCGCCTGGATGGTGGCCCTCATCGGGATCCTCTTCGTAGCCGTCGTGCTGCTCCTGGGGACCTGCAACCCGACAAGCACGGTCATCGACACCGACCCAGCCACGACCGCTGTCGTGACAAACACCACCACACCGGCGGCCACGACAGCGCCGACAACAACGGTTGCAGCACCAGCAGCTACGACGACCTTGGACCCGACCCTGATCGGAACCCTTCCACCGATCGACAACCTGGGTGCAGCGACACTCGACTACCAGTCGACGGTCAGCACGGTCGGCCTGGATGCCGTCATCTTCGGCATGACGGCCGACGCCGCACAGCGAGCCGCCGGTACCAGGTTCACACCGGTCACACCGGTGGGAGAGTGCTATCTGGCTACACCCGACAACGCACCCGCCGGCATCACGTTCTGGATGGTCTCCGGAACCGTCGAACGCGTCGATATCGATACCAACGAGATCACCACGCGTTCAGGCGCGGGCATCGGCAACACCGAGGGTCGCATCATCGACATGTTCGGCGAACGCATCCAGACCTCGCCCCTTCCCGACGGCTCAGGGAACCTCCTCGCCTACGTCCCCAGGGACCAGAGCGACAAGATCTTCAGGGTCATGTTCCAGAGCGACGGCGAGAAGATCGTCAGATTCTGGTCGGGTCGGCTGCCATGGGCCGAGGAACTGTCCGGCTGCCCCGCTCAGTAGCCCTCAGGCAGGCGCTTCTCGTAGCTGGAGCACTCCACGAACACAGCTCCGAATCCGACTACCTCGCCCTCACCCGACCCAAGGTCCAGATCACGCTCCCAGCGGACAGCCCCGGCGCTGATGGTGTCGTCGTGGACGTAGACCTCCAGGGGATCCTCCAGCGAAGCCTCGTATCTGGTTGAACTGCCGACGGTGACGCCCAGGTACGGCTGACCCAGAAAGCCCTGCACCAACGCCTCAACCCGCTGCCCGGACCCGGAATCGGTACCAACACCGATAGCAACGACGTCACCCGCTCCGGCTGCATAACAGGTGAAGACCAGGTCAAAGGTCTCGACTCCCACCTGAACCCAACCGTTTGTAGGGGCCGTCACATCCAGGGGCACGGTCGTGGTCGTGGATTCCACGGCCGGTTCAACCCCACCACCACACGCAACGGCAGCCAACACCGTGGCGATCACGACGATGCCCCGAACGGCCTGCATCAGCCCTCCACGGGGACGAACAACTCGAGCACCCGACCATGATTGCACCGGACCTCCACACCAACCGGCAGCGGGCCCTCGACGGCCAGCCCACCGGCACTCTCCACCACCACGACAACCTCCGACGATCGGCTGTATGCAGCCGTGCTGGCCGCGTGCCAATCAGCAACGACACAGCCCTCAAGGGCCTCAACCAGGACGTCTGGCACCAGGCCACCCAGGGCAGGAGCCACCCCAGCCGGTTGCCAGAGCCCGGTCTTCTCCCAGCGCCCTGGCCGCTCAGACGCAGCCAGACGGAGCCCAGCCGCTCTGAGGCGCCGAACCAGATCCCTCCCCCCGACCGCCTCGGCACCCATGGCTATCGCCTCGGTGCGGGCCGCCGCTGTCAGGTCGTAGTGGTCTCCCTGGAACGACATGCGCCGAAGGCCGAGCCTCACGGCGAAGTCGTGGAGTTCCGCGATGGTCTGGTCGCTGACAAGGTGTGCCCAGCGGCCGCCCCTCCAGGGCCAGATGGCCTCGTCCACCAGAACGGTCACGACAAAATGCCGGCCGGCCGGAGCGGCCTCATCCCAGCCGGGGCTGTGTTGGCGATAGTCGCCGCTGGCATGACGCCGGGTGGCACACTGAGGCGGTGGGCCACGCAGCAGGGAACGACACGGTAACCCTCACGCTCCCGCCCGATCCCGAGTTCGCAGAGATTCCCCGGGTGACCCTCGCCTCGCTGCTTCGTATCCACAGGATCGACCCAGGCGACCTGGGAGACCTCGGCACGGCGATCCAACAGGCCGCAGGCAGCATCACCGGAGCCGGCCACAGCGTCGAGATCAACTTCCGCGTCACCGCCACCGAGGTCCTCGTGAGGCTCGAGGGTGGCGGACAGGCAGTGGACCTGGCTGCACCCAGAAGCTGACACCGCCAGACAGGTCACCGGCCCGTTGAGCCGAACCCGCCCTCACCCCTGTCGGAGTCGGGAAGCCCGCCGACCTCGCTGAACCGGCAGTCCTCGACACGCTGAATCACCAGCTGGGCGATGCGCTCTCCGACAACTACCTCGAACGGATCTGACGGATCGGTGTTCACCAACAGGACCTTCAGTTCGCCCCTGTATCCGGAATCAATGAGGCCGGGGGTGTTCAGACAGGTAACGCCGTGCCTGAGCGCCAGACCGCTCCTGGGCTGCACAAATCCGGCATAGCCCTCCGGTATGGCGATGGCGACACCCGTCGGAATGAGGGCCCTGCCACCACCCGGTTCGAGCACGGCGGCCTCGGCTGCCACCAGATCGGCACCGGCGTCACCCACCTTGGCGTACGCCGGAATAGCCGCATTCCCGACAAGGCGAACGATGGGTATCTCCAGCACGGCGGCGACCCTAGCCCGAGTCACCTGACACACACCCCGACCCCGGAGAGACCCGAAACAGGTCATGGGCACGCCTGCCGGGAGCGACCGCCATAGGCTCATCGCCGTGCTTGCATGGATCGACCTGGAAATGACAGGACTGGACACCGCCACCGACGTAATCGTCGAGATCGCCACGCTCATCACCGACGACAACCTCGACCTGGTCGCCGAGGGTCCCGACATCGTCATCCACCAGCCGGCCGGGGCCATGGCATCTATGGGCGACTACGTGAGAGAAATGCACACCCGAAGCGGGCTGCTCAACGCAATCGAAGCCTCCACCACAAGCCACGACGAGGCTGCGACGGTAACGCTGGCATTCCTGAAAGAACACATCGCCGAACCGGCCACGGTGCCCCTGTGCGGCAACTCCATCGGAACCGACCGCCGCTTCCTGGCCAGGTGGATGCCCGAAATCGAAACCTTTCTCCACCACAGGTCCGTCGACGTGTCAACGGTAAAGGAACTCGCCAGGCGTTGGAAGCCCGAACTGCTCGCCTCGGCACCAGCAAAGGCCGGTGGACACCGTGCGATGGACGACATCAGGGAATCTCTCGAAGAACTGCGCCACTACCGGACCGGCCTGTTCCAACCCTCCTGACCTGCG
>DLRQ01000021.1:1738-8644 GCA_002501135.1 Candidatus Neomicrothrix sp. UBA7884 | reverse complement strand
CTGTTCCAACCCTCCTGACCTGCGATTTTACGGTATCTCAGGAACCACCGTTTATTCACTTGACGGCCACCACGCAATGGTGTTGGGTGGTCACCCGTCGTGGTTACCCGTACCCTTGGGTGCCTGACCGGAAGGCCCAATGCCATCCGACAGACCAGAAGACACAAGACAGACAAGAAAGCCCCAGACAGACAAGACCATGGAAACGATGAACCAGCACCGTCACGGCCATCCGGCCGGCGCGCCCGCGTTCTCGCCACGCGTCGTAAAGCCGGCCTATACGGCCACCTTCACGGCCACATGGACCACGTCCACCCATCTGGGCAAGAACGTGTTCTGGACCATCCACCAGCGGCCCCGGGGAGCAGACAGCTGATCAGCTGAAACGCACACCAAACCCCCGAGGCCGCCGGAGAAATCCGGCGGCCTTTCTGGTTTTTCCACCAACTACCCGACCACCAACCACAACAGTTAGACGAAACAGCAGTTTCAGAAGGGAAAGAAGGACAATGCAGGCACTCCAGTTCGAACCGGAGGTATGGCGCGACGATGCAGCATGCTCGCGCCTCGGCGTTCCGCTGGGCGTCTTCTTCTCAGAGGACCTCGGCGACATTGCCGCCGCCAAGCGCATCTGCGCCGAGTGTCCAGCCCTGGCGTCATGCCTCGAGGGTGCAATCGCCCGGCGTGAACCGTGGGGCGTGTGGGGCGGCCAGCTGTTCATGAACGGCAGGATGCTCGCCACCAAGCGACGCAGGGGACGGCCACCCAAGGTGCCCCGCCCCGAAGACCAGCTCCCCGTGGTGCCGATCCCGGCCTACCTCCAGGTCGAACTCAGGTCGGCCTGAGGCGTCGGGAACCCCTCCCGACGACCGTGGTCGACCATCGGGTCGGCCCACGGGGAGCAACAAGCCGCCCAGACCCGGGCCGGGGTGACGCCTCTGGCGATCTCCGGCCCGGGGGCGCACCAACCACGCGAGGCCCCGACTACCGTCAGTCCCGTGTACAGGCTCCCTATCGCCCTGCTATTCCTGGCACTGGCCTCCACCTCGTGTGCAACCGAACCCGGAGCGTCTCTCACGAGGGACGGCGCACTGGACCGGCCCTTCGAGCTGGTCGATGGCGGCAACACCACCCTGGCTGAACTCCACAGACAGGACGGTCGTCCGATCGTTGTCAACCTGTGGGCCACGTGGTGTGCACCATGCCTGGAGGAGATGCCCGACCTCGAGGCCGTGCACCGGGACCGCGGCGACGAAATCCGGTTCGTAGGCCTCAACATCAGCGACTCGCCCACCAGGGCCGCACAACGGATCGAGGAGATAGGCATCACCTACCTGCTGGGCCGGGATCCCGACGGAGGCTTCGTAGCCGCCCTGGGAGCCGTCGGCCTCCCGACCACGGCCTTCATCGACAGGTCAGGCGAACTCGTCCGTGTCCATCAGGGCCAGCTCGACTACGACGGCCTCCAGGCAGCAATCGACGAGTACCTGTCGTGACCACAACTGCCAGGGGGCACCGCCGATGATCGACATCGGCATCGCCCTGCCCTTCACCCTGGGAATCGTGACAGCCGTAAACCCCTGCGGCTTCGCGATGCTGCCCACCTGGCTCGGGTACTTCATCGGACGAGATACAGACGACACCAGAACTCGCCCCGAACAGGTGATGCGGGGTCTTGTGGTCAGCCTCACCCTGGCAGGTGCCTTCGTCATGGTCTTCGGTGCACTCGGCCTGGCTGTCACCTACCTGGTCAGCGAAGACGCCGTGGCACGACGCACCCCGTGGGTGACCGTCGCAATCGGCGCAATGCTCATCCCCTACGGAATCGCGATCCTGGCCGGCCGCAAACCCAACCTGTCATTCCTGCAACCCCGCAGGGGACCCCGCTCACGTGAACTCTGGTCGGTGTTCGGGTTCGGGGTGTCCTACGCCGTTGTGTCAATCGGCTGTGCCGCCCCGCTGTTTCTGTTGCACGTGGCCGGCAGTTTCCGGCGCGAAGGAATCATCGAGGGTCTCGTCGTGTACCTGGCCTTCGCTGCGGGCATGGCGGCGGTTCTAACTGCCCTGACCCTGTCACTGGCCGTAGCCAGGGGAGGCGCCGTCCGACACCTCCGGCGACTGCTCCCACACATCGACCGGATCGGGGCGTTGGCCCTACTGCTGGGTGGTGCCTACCTGATCGTCTACGGCGTCTACGAGATCCGCATCCTTGCCGACGTCAACACCGCCTCAAACCCGATCGTCGACGCAGTCACCACGCTGCAGGTGCACCTCACCAACTGGACCGCCGACATGGGCGGCACCCGGGTGGGCCTGGCCCTGTGGCTCCTCATCTGGACCACCGCCATCTGGGGAGTCACACCTGCGATGGCCGCCCGGAAACGGCGAGACCTTCTGATAGCAACGGCCGTGGCCTGGGCCGTGTTGGAGGGCATCATGTACCGCGGCGAACTGGTCCTCTTCCCCGTCGCCCGCGTCGCCATCGCCTGGCCTGAACGGATCTCACACTGGTTGTCCGACCCGGTTCGGTGGGCAGTCCCACTGGAGGTGCTGGTCACAGCCACCGCTGTGCTCGTGCTCCTCACCTGGGTCAGGGCAGCACTAAGGGGATCCACCGGGCACCACCGTCCGTAGGATCCGCCGATGCCCCGACACATTCCACAGATCACCCCGGGAATAACCGGCCTCGTCGCCGTTGGTGGCACCGCCGGAGCCGGCATCAGGTGGCTGATCCTCACAGTCGGGCCGTCAACGACGTTTCCCTGGTCGGTGCTCGTCGTGAACCTGGTCGGATGCGCCATTCTCGGGGTGCTTGTCGGACGGGGAGTGCACCACAACGCCAGGCTCCTCCTCGGCACGGGCTTCTGTGGAGGTCTGACGACTTTTTCCACGTTCACCGTCGAGGCAGCCCAACTGATGCGTGCCGACCACCTGGGGATGGCCACCACCTATCTGGTCGCATCCCTTCTCGGTGGTCTCATCTGCTTCGACCGTGCCAGGGCCATGACCACCAGGGCAGTTGCATGAACACCGTCGTCCTCTTCACCCTGGTCGCGGCTGCCGCTACAGCACTCCGGGTTGTTGCCGTCCACGTCTGGCCGGGCGCCGAACGCGGAACCCTCCTCGTGAACGTGGCAGGTTCGTTCGTCCTCGGCCTGATGGCAGGGCTGACCGGGCCGGCCATGACGATTATCGGCGCCGGCGGCCTGGGTGCCCTGACCACGTTCTCGGCATTCGTTGCCGACACCTCGGCCGTTGCCGACGATCGGGGTGTCAGATCCAGCGCCGTCTACGTATCGCTGACCCTTGTCGGGGGAACGCTGGCAGCACTCGCCGGCATCACCCTTGCCGGATGAGGCGTCAGGAAATAACCGTGTCACCACGGAAGTAGGGCAGCAGGGGTTCAGGAATGGCGATGGTCCCATCAGCCTGCCTGTGTGTCTCGACCACCGCAGCCCAGACCCGTGGGACTGCCAGGCCCGAACCGTTGAGGGTGTGCACCACCGCCGTGCCCTTCTGCCCCTCGGGCCTGTAGCGGACGTTGGCCCGACGTGCCTGATAGTCGCTAAACCATGAGACCGATGAGACCTCGAGCCACTGGTCGGCACCCGGTGCATAGACCTCGATGTCGAAGGTGCGCGCCGACGAAGCCCCCAGATCGCCGGTGCACAGATCGAGGATGCGGTACACGAGACCCAGGTCGGCCATGGCCGACTCTGCCCTAGAAAAGATGTCTGCATGCACCTCGGCGGCCTGGTCCGGGGTTGCATAGGCAAGCAGTTCCACCTTGTCGAACTCGTGGATCCGCAGGAGTCCACGGGTATCACGACCCGCCGACCCGGCCTCGCGCCTGAAACACGACGTGTGGGCCATCAACTTCATGGGCAGGTCCGCCTCGTCCAGGACCTCGTCGCGTGCCAACGAGGTCAACGGCACCTCAGCGGTGGGAATGGCCCACAGGTCATCGCGTTCAAGGTGGTAGGCGTCGTCCTCAAACTTGGGGAGGTGGCCTGTCGAGGTCATCGTGGATGTGGACACCAGCGTCGGCGGCCTCATCTCTCGGTAGGCATCGACGTTCCGGTCGAGGCCGTACTGCACGAGCGCCCGGCACAGCGTGGCACCGAGACCGCTGTACATGACGAACATGGCGCCCGACAGCTTGGTTCCACGCTCAACGTCGAGGATTCCGAGTTCTTCGCCGATCTCCCAGTGGGGGACACGCTGGTGGTCCGCCCAGGTGGCCTCATCGAAGCCCTCGACCCGGGTGATCACGTTGTCGTGTTCGTTGGCACCGTCGGGGCACTCGTCGGCCGGGATATTGGGTATCCGCAACAACAGATCACGGATCTCACCGGACAGAGCATCGGCCTCATCGGACAGAGTGTCAGCCTTCTCGCCGAGTTCACGGCTGCGCTCCTGAAGTGGGGCGGCCTCATCTCCCCTGCCCTGCTTGTGCAGGTCGCCGACCTCCTGGGAAATCGCCCTGACCTCATTGCGGAAGGCGTCGCGCTCCTCGCCCAGTTGGCGCTGTCGAACGTCGAGAGCCAGCACCCGATCAAGGGGGCCGATGTCCTCACCGCGGCGGCCAATCGCGGCCTTCACCGAATCCGGATCACTGCGAAGGAGCCTTACGTCGATCACGAACCAGAACCTAGCGGGACCACATGGTGGCTACTCGACCGGTTCCGTCACCTGAGGTGGTTCGACGGACGCGGAGCGGCCATCGGGAAGACGACCGGAAGCGGGTCGCAGGCGCTGGTTCTTCCGGTTCTGCTCCCGGGTAAAGGAGAAGAACTTCACGACGATGATTCCCCAGATGTAGAAACCACCGAGCAACTTCATGATCAGCCCGGCTGTCTGCTGGTCGGACCGCACGCTGACTCCCCACAACTCGAAGCCGTCGTCGTAGCTCGGGTAGACGACACCGTCGGCAAAGGTCAGCCATGCCGCCGGGATGGTCGGGATAATCGACATAAGGAACAGGTAGAGCATCTGTCCGGGAGGCGACAGCCTCAACTCCGGTAGCGGTGCCACAACCGGCATCCACATGGCCAGCGCAGCGGCGAACAGCACGACGTGAACTCCGTAGTGGAAGGCCCCGAACTCGGCAGACCAGCTCACGACGCTGCTCCAGTGGGTCAGGGCAATCAACCCGTTGAAGATGAGGCCCGCCACCACAGGATGGGTCAACCTTCGCAGTACCCGGGCTCCGAACCCACCTTCGAATATCAACAACCTGGCCAACCAGCCCGGCATCGCCAACAGGAACAGGGGCGGCACGATGAACGTGATCAGCAGGTGCTGGAGCATGTGGACCGAATAGAGGTGGTCCTCGGCAATGTCGTGCATCGGCCAGTCGGCCGAGACCAGCAACAGGATGGTTGCGGCGACAAAGGCCCGACGCTGGAACGGTGTCGTCACCGGTGTGCCGGCCGGAACCACCTTCGGGCCGATAACCCGGGCCGCCCACCAGCCCAGAACAACCACAGCCGCCACAAGGAACCAGACCTCAGGATGGGCCTGCCAGTCCCACGGCCCGACCACGTCGGCGATCATCGCCGGATCCTGCCAGGTGCTGGAGAGGTGGCGGTAACCCGTGCCCCGTGCCGGGCCGGGCTCAGGGTCACGTCAGCCCTTGGACCAGAACTCGAAGGTGCTGAGGGCGATCACATAGACGGCTACAGCGAGAACAAGGCCCCCGACGAAGAACTTCGTGAAGAGGCTGTTATCGAACCGCAGATGCATGAACCATGCAGCCACAATGAAGAACTTGACGACCATCATGACCATGAGGACCGGAATCAGGGCGGGGCCGATATCCACGTAGTAGGTGGCCACCTCAAGAGCAGTCAGAACCCCGAGGATGAGGGCGATCTGGAAGTACTTCGAGTCCGACGGGTGGTCGTGATCGTCATCGTGGACGACATCGTTCTGCTCTTCGGTGATCTCGGCGGTGCTCATAGACGTTGCTCCCCGGTCAGCTCGTGGGTGAGGGCACGAGGTAGATCACCGTGAAGATGAAGATCCACACGATGTCAACGAAGTGCCAGTAGAGGCCGATGATCTCCACTGTCTCGGAGTGCTCCTTTCGGAGCGAACCGCGGAGCGACGAGATGAACATGGACATCAACATGATGATGCCGAGACTGACGTGCACGCCGTGGAAGCCGGTGAGAGTGAAGAACGCCGACGAGAACGGGCTGGTCGTGTAACCGAGGCCCTCACGGAAGAAGGTAGTGAACTCGTAGACCTGGCCGCCGATGAACAACGACCCGAGAAGGGCTGTAGTCAACAGCCAGAGCCGGTTGTTGCGGAGGTCTCCACGCTTGATGGCCGACAGGGCCAGGACCATCGTGAGCGAGCTCATTAGCAGCACGAAGGAACTAACCGAGGTGAACGGGATGTCGAAAATGTCACCCGGTGCCGGGCCGGAGGCGAACCGACCCCGGTACACGAGGTAGGTCGAGATAAGCGCACCGAAGAGCAGGCACTCGGAACCGAGGAACACCCACATCGCCAACTTGTTGTGGGACATGCCCGTGGTCGTTGCGTGGTCGCTCGTGGCCGTATCAGACAACGGGGGCCTCCTCGATCGTGTCGGCCGCTGCTTCATCGCCACCGTGGTCGTCGTGGTCCCCATGGGCGGCATCAGGGTCGTCGACAGGCTCGAAGATCCAGGCGTAGATGGCCATCACCACCAGCAGGCCACCGGGCACGGTGAGCCACAGGTTGAAGATAAGACCAAGGGCGATGAACGGCAGACCGGAGGCGAACACAATCGGCCAGAACGAGGGAGACGGCAGGTGCACTCCCACGGCTGAGCCGTCCTCGCAAACCTCCTCGGCCGAGGCCACACGCACAACCCGGCCATCCTCATCGGTTCCGTACTTGCGGTGCCAGAACTCG
>DLRQ01000021.1:0-1411 GCA_002501135.1 Candidatus Neomicrothrix sp. UBA7884 | reverse complement strand
CTCGTCGAGGCTCTCGACCACCGGAACCTCGTCAAAGTTGTGGACCGGGGTCGGGTTGGGCGTGAGCCACTCGAGGCTGCGGGCATCCCACGGATCTGGCCCACAGGGCGCCTGTCCCCTGGCCTTCATCGCCGACAAGACCACGTTGACAACAAAGATGGCGATGCTCAGTGCAATCAGGAAGGCACCGACGGTCGACACCATGTTCCAGAGTTCGAAACCGAAGCCGGGGCTGTAGCTGTCGATGCGCCGAGCCATGCCCTGCAGGCCCAGCACGTGCATCGGCCCGAAGGTCAGGTTGAATCCGACGAGCATCACCCAGAAGTTCACCTTGCCGACCCCGTCGCTGAGCATGTGGCCGAACACCTTCGGCCACCAGAAGTAGAGACCGGCGAACAGGCCGAAGATGATTCCACCGAAGATGACGTAGTGGAAGTGGGCGACGATGTAGTAGGTGTCGGTCTGCTGGGTGTCGGCTGGCGAGATGGCGTGCGTGACGCCCGACAGGCCGCCGATGGTGAACATGGAAACGACACCGACAGCGAACAGCATCGGTGCCGAGAACTTGATTCGGCCACCCCACATCGTGGCCATCCAGTTCAGGATCTTGACGCCGGTCGGAACAGCGATGAACATCGTCGAAAGCGAGAACGCAGCCACCGATACGGGTCCGATACCGGACACGAACATGTGGTGGGCCCACACACCCCAGCCCATGAAACCGATGGCGATTCCCGAGAACACCATGAACGGGTACCCGAAGATGGGCTTGCGGGAGAAGGTGGGGATCACCTCTGAGATGATTCCGAACGACGGCAGGATGAGGATGTAGACCTCGGGGTGGCCGAAGATCCAGAACAGGTGCTGCCACAGCAGGGCATCGCCACCAACGGACGGGTCAAAGAACCTGGCACCGAACAGGCGGCTGAACGCCAGCAGGAACAGGGCGACAGCGATGACGGGCATGGCGAACACCAACAGCAGCTGGGTCACGAGCATCATCCAGGTGAACACGGGCATGCGGAACAGGGTCATCCCCGGTGCACGCATGTTGAGAATTGTCACCGTCAGGTTGATCGACGACATCAGCGAGGCGACACCTGTGATCTGGAGACCCAGGGCGTAGAAGTCCATTCCGGGGCTCGGCGAGAACACGATGCCCGTATTGGGGGCGTAGCCGAACCAACCACCATCGGGGGCACCACCCAGAATCCATGAGAGGTTCAAGACGATGCCACCAGCCAGGAAGATCCAGAAGCTCAGGGCATTGAGACGCGGGAAGGCCACGTCCCTAGCACCGATCTGCAGCGGTATCAGGTAGTTGGCGAAGGCCGCAGACAGCGGCATTGCAGCCAGGAAAATCATGGTCACGCCGTGCATCGTGAAGACCTGGTTGTACATATCGGCACCG
>DLRQ01000082.1:21491-32798 GCA_002501135.1 Candidatus Neomicrothrix sp. UBA7884 | reverse complement strand
CCGCAGTAGTCGCAGCAGCAGCCGGAGCCGCAGTAGTCGCAGCCGGAGCCGCAGCATCATCATCGCTGTCAGAACCGCAGGCTGATGCAACGAGCGCAAACCCCAGTACCAACGCGACGGTCAATCGCATATGTCTTGCCATTTCGGTATGTCCTCCATCCATGCCGGATAAATAAAGTCACACAGGTCCGGTGGTGTCCAGCAGGGCGTCATGAGTCGCCACAACGGGAGCCCCCGTAGGTGTAACGCGAGGCACTCTAGCCATGACATCCAGCAATGGGAAGAGGGAGGTTCGATTTGCCACTATGTGGCAAGGACCCAACCAGCAGCACAGACGCCACGGTTCGTGGAGAATCACGGAACTACGGTGAGCGACCTTATTCGACCGGCTGGCCAGCCAGCCGACAGAGAAGGGGACCCGAATGGTCGAGAGGGACTTTCTTGAAACCGCCTACGACCTCGAGACCACCAAACAGGTACGCGCCCACTACGAGGCCTGGTCAGTCACCTATGACACTGAGATAGGAGGACAACACAACTACGCCCAACCAACTCGATGCGCTGTCGCTCTCGCCTCCACGATTACGCCCGATGGCGCCCGCGTTCTAGATGTCGGCTGTGGCAGCGGCCTCTCAGGGCTGGCTCTGCGCGAGGTCGGATTCACTGCGATCGACGGCTGTGACCTGTCACCTGCGATGTTGAAACTCGCCGACAGGACGGACGTCTACGACGACCTCTTCGAAGCCGATCTGAACCAGCGACTTGAGCCGCCGCACGATGTCTACGACGCGGTAGCTGCTGTAGGCGTCTTCTCGTTCGGCCACCTGAAGGCCACCGTGCTACGTGACCTGCTGGCTGTTATCAGGCCCGGCGGAGCCCTGGTCGTTGGACTCAACGACCACTTCTGGGATGAGGGAAGCCTTCCCGCAGAACTCAACTCGATCGAAGCCGACGGCACCGCCGAAGTCGTATTTCGCGAACACGGCGACCACCTCCCGGGAGCTGGCATCGAGGGCTGGGTGGTCGTGTTGTCAAAGTTGGCGAACGACGCCTGAACCGGACTCCCGGCCGGTCCAGCCGGCTAGCTCTGGGCGTGCTGCCAACCAAACCGTCCCTTGATGCACAGGTGCCCACTCGTCACCGAATGGTCGGCGGGAGAGGTGACCTTCACGATCGAGTTGTCCTGTACATGGAGTTCCAGGTTGCAGCCGACCCCGCAGAACGCACAGACGGTGGTGGTCACCTCCTGGGAATCCTCGTCCCAAGTGCCCTCGGCACGCATATCAAACTCCGTCCTGAAGGCCAGGGCCCCGGTGGGACACACGCCGATGCAGTTGCCGCAGTAGACGCACGCCGAGTCAGGCAGGGCCACGTCGGACTCGGTCGAGATGTGGGCGTCAAAGCCCCGGCCGGCCGTGGCAATCGCATAGGTGTGCTGCGCATCGTCGCCACATGCCTCGACGCACTTGTAACAGAGGATGCAACGCTCGTAATCGCGGACATACAGGTCATCCTGCACCTTCGGCGGTTGGGCGACCGTGGCGATCTCATCACGATCTCCCATCCGCTCGGGTCTCACTCCGTAGTGCTCCATCCACGCATGTACCGATGCATCGGCACGATCCATCTCAACCGACGACGCCAACAGCTCGTAAACCATCTTCCGGCTCGTACGTACCCGCTCGGAGTCAGTTGACACGACCATCCCGGGCTCGACCGGGCGGGAGCACGACGGAACCAGCACCCGTGACCCCTCGACCTCGACGACACACACGCGACAGACGTTCACAGGCGTGAGGTTCGAGGCCCAACAGAGCGTTGGCGTGTCGATGTCCTCACGGCGGCAGGCATCGAGGATGGTCGACCCCTCAGGCACCAACACGACGTTGCCGTCGATTGTCAACTCCACGAGGGAGCGTGGTTCTCCCACGTTGACCTCGTTCACGAGACACCACCCAACAGGCCCAGATCGATGGCCGAACGGATGGCCCCTGACGCCGTCTGGCCGAGCCCACAGATGGACGCATCACGCATCACGGACCCCAGATCATCCAGCAGGTCGCGCTCATCATGAAACGACCCTCCCCCTCTGAGTCGCACAAGGACCTCTTCCTGTCGCACGGTCCCCACACGACACGGCACGCACTGCCCACAGGACTCGTCCCTGAAGAACTCCGCAATCCGGCGCACAGTGTCGACGATGTCGTCGGTCTGGTCGAAGACCATCACCACACCGGAACCCAGGGACAGACCTGCCTCACGGGTTGCCTCCAGGGTGAGGGGAAGATCCATCCAATCGGGTCCCACGAACGAGCCTGCCGCTCCGCCCAGCAGTACCGCCTTCAGGTCGCTGCCATCGGCCAGCCCGCCGGCTGCCCCAATAACGTCTCCGAGGGTGACGCCGAACTCGTGCTCGTAGGTGCCCGGTGCCACAACCCTCCCGCTCACGCAGAACAGGCGTGTTCCCGGTGAGCGCTCGGTTCCCAGCGCCGCATACGCCGCACCACCGTCGCGGACAATGGAGAGGACGTTCACGAGGGTCTCGACATTGTTTATTGCGGTCGGCTCACCGAACAGCCCGTGGGTGGTCGGGAACGGAGGCTTGTTCCTGGGCTCACCCCTGTAGCCCTCGATGGAGTTGAACAGGGCCGTCTCCTCACCGCAGATGTACGCACCGGCCCCCCTCCGTAGCTGAATGTCGAAGCGATGCCCTGAAGCGGCCACGTCGCTGCCCAACAGGCCCGCGCCCCTGGCTGCGTCGATGGCTCCGGCAAGTCGGGCAGCGGCCACCGGGTACTCGCCGCGCACGTAAACCCAGCCCTGTTCCGCTCCCACCGTGAGCCCGGCAATCGTCATGGCCTCGACGACCGCGAAAGGATCACCCTCCATGATGGTCCTGTCCTTGAACGTTCCCGGTTCGGACTCATCGGCATTGCAAACGACGTGCTTCGGGCGACCCACCTGGTCGGCAACCGCCTGCCACTTCACCCCTGTCGGGAAAGCCGCCCCACCCCGGCCGGAGAGGCCCGAGGCCGTCAGTTCCCTGATCACCCCGACTGGTCCCATTTCAATCGCCGCCTCGAGAGCCGAGTAGCCGCCATGTGCCAGATAGTCGTCGAGGCTCCCGGGGTCCACTACACCGACCCGTGCCAGGAGACGAAGGCTGTCCAACCCTGCCTGCGGCAGAACGACCGAAGATGAAGAAGTGGACGACCCGATCGCTGCCTCAATATCAGCCACCGCAGCGGCGGCGACCGACAGATCAGCGGCACCGATCCGCTGAACGAAGGCTGCCGGCCCACGCTCACACTGTCCAAGACACGGGCTGGGCCGCACGTGGAGACCGACTCCCCGCAGTTCTTCGACAAGTCCCAGAGCCCCAACACCGCGACAGGCGATGTCGTCGCAGACATGAACGGTGGAATCGGCCGCAGGTTCCGAGTGGTTGAACAGGTGGTAGAAGGTCGCCACCCCGTAGGCCTCGGCCGGTGGAACCTCGAGCAACCTGCACACGTGGTCAAGGCCGCCGGGGCTGATCCAACCGACAGTTCGCTGGAGGGCATGCAGCGCAGGGAGCAACAGGTTGCGCCGTGCAACAGCACGGCTCCGGCCACCCAGCACGAGGCGTTCACCGACGGTCACGGTGGCCGGACCGACCTCGGCGACGACCGCTTCGACCGCAGCCATCTCCGCGGCGGTCGGAGGTGACGTCCCAAATCGAAGGTCAGGCACCGGCCTCCACCTCGACCCTCTCGACACGGATCGCCGCTGCCTTGAACTCAGATGTTCCCGAACTGGTGTCCCATGCATCGCTGGTCAACTGGTTCACATCGGCGATTTCGGGAAAGTGGAATGTCGTGAACGCCAGGCCCACAGGAAGGTCAGGATCCACCCCCACGGTCATCTCAATTGAACCCCGCCGCGACGAGACCATAACCCTGTCGCCCACGACCAGCCCAAGTGACCCGGCATCGTCGGTGGAGAGTTCCAGGGCATCGCCGGACCGGATAGGAGAGTTGAACTTCCCTGACTGGACACCTGTGTTGTAGGAATCGAGCACGCGCCCGGTAGTGAGACGCAGGGGGAACTCGTCGGTCAACAGGTCGACCGGTGGACGGTCGTCGACACACGAGAACGGCGCCCGCGGACCACTGACCGGCCGCTCCCACAGACGACCGTGAAGGAACGGCGTACCCGGATGGTCCTCATCGGGACACGGCCACTGGATGCCAGCCTCATCCTCAAGCCGCTGCCACGACATCCCGCCGTGCATCGGTGAGACCGACCGGAGTTCGTCCCAGAGGTCCTCTGCGGTCGGTCGGCCCCAGTCAACTCCCATTCGCTCTGCCATGTCGGCGATCACGTCGATCTCCTGGCGGGCCTCGCCGGGTGGCGTAACGGCTGCCCGGGTGCGCTGCACGCGGCGTTCACTGGATGTGACCGTGCCGTCGGACTCTGCCCAGCCGAGGGCGGCTGGTAGCACGACATCGGCCATCTCGGCGGTCCTTGTCATGAACACGTCCTGGACAACGAGGTGGTCCAGACGATTCAGCATCTTTCTGGCGTGGTTGACGTCGGCCTCGGAGTCGGCAGGGTTCTCGCCGATGACCCACACCGCCCTGAGATCTCCCCTCCCCATTGCCTCAAACATCTGGGTCAGGTGCCACCCCGGATCTGGCGGAATCGTGGCTCCCCACACCCCTTCGAACCGGGCCCGCACGTCGTCGTCAGCCACATCCTGGAATCCGGGCAACTTGTTGGGGAGGGCACCCATATCTCCGCCGCCCTGGACGTTGTTCTGTCCCCTCAACGGAACCAGACCGGATCCCCAGCGTCCGACATGCCCGGTCAACAGGGCCAGGTTGCACAGGGCGAGGACGTTGTCGACCGCCGTGTGATGTTCGGTGATGCCCAGCGTCCACATCAGCTGGGCCGTGGAGGCGCCTGCGTAGCCGTGGGCTAGATCGCGGATCGCCTCGACCGGAACGCCTGTGACCTTGGCCGTCCTCTCGAGGGTCCAGGGTTCCACGTGGGCGGCAAGGTCCTCGTAGCCCTCGGTGGCGTTCTCGACGAACTCGGTGTTGACCAGGCCAGCGGAGATGATCTCGCGGGCAACACCGTTGGCGAGGGCTATGTCGGTGCCGACGTTCAGGCCAAGCCACATGTCGGCGAACCTGGCAGAAGCGCTTCGGCGTGGATCGACGACCCACATGCGAGCTCCGGCGTCAACTCCCTTGAGAAGGTGGTGGAAGAAGATCGGGTGCGCCGCACGGGCGTTGGAACCCCACAGGACGATCGCGTCGGTCTCCTCTATCTCGGCGTACGCGGAGGTTCCACCTCCTGCTCCGAAGACCGTCGCCAGACCGACGACGCTGGGTGCGTGTCAAGTTCGATTGCAGCTGTCGATGTTGTTGGAACCGATGACAGTTCGGGCGAACTTCTGGGCGACGTAGTTGACCTCGTTGGTGGTCTTGGAACAGCTGAACATGCCGAACGCTGTGGGACCGTGAGCATCGACCACCGACCGGAAGCCCCCGGCTGCCCTGTTGAGGGCCTCATCCCAGGTGGCCTCGCGGAGCGCCCCGCTCTCTCGCACCATCGGCGTGGTCAGGCGCTTGCCCATCTGCTCTCCAATCGCGAATGACCGGCTACCGGTCGCTGAAGTCGGCGAAAACCTACCGCACCGGACCAACGGTCGTTCGCAGTTCAGCGGCCCTTCCAGACTGGGTCGCGCTTCTCGGTGAACGCCCTGGGGCCTTCGTCGGAGTCCTCCGACACGAGCATCCGCTCGTATGCATGCAGATCACCCGACCTCATTAGATCAAACGCCTCTCGGTGCGACAGGTGCCCGGTCGAGCGGCCCACGGCCATGACGGCCCCGACTGCCAGCGGTGCTGCTGAGACAATCCTTCCTGCAAGGCCCCGTGCCACGGTCATCAACTGGTCGGCCGGTGCAACGGCGTTCACAAGGCCCCAGCGCAGCGCCTCGGCGGCATCAATCTGTCTGCCGGCATAGAGCACCTCGTTTGCCACCACCGGGGGAAGAATCCTGGGAAGGCGCACCACTCCTGCGTCGGGAATCAGTCCGAGGCCGGTCTCGGGAAGAAAGAACCCGGCGTGCTCGGCTGCCACCACAAACTCCGCTGCAAGCGCTATCTCAAACCCACCACCGACCGCCAGCCCGTTGACCGCGCAGATCACTGGCTTGTCGCGTTCCGGCAATTCGGTGAACCCGCCGAATCCACCTTCGCCGTAGTCGGCCTCGAACTCCTCGCCATCGACCGCTGCATGGAGGTCCCAACCGGCCGAGAAGAACCTGTCGCCGGCACCGGTGAAGATCGCGACCCTCAGATCCGGATCGTCACGAAACCCGGCGAAGACACGACCCAACTCTCTGCTGGTCTCAGCATCGATCGCATTTGCCCGTGGGCGATCCAGGGTGATCTCGATTACGGCTCCGTCCACCCGTGTATTGACGGCCTCGGTCATTCATGCACCTCCAAGGTGATCAGGGCATCTACGGCTACAGCACCGTCGGCAAGAACGAGCAGAGGGTTGATCTCAACCTCGACCAGATCCGGCCTGTCCAGAACTAGGCTGCGCAGCGATTCCACAACCCCGATGATCGCATCCAGGTTGCCAGCCCGCCTACCCCTGTGCTCCGCCAGGAGGGGCCAGATGGCCAGAGCCTCAAGCGCCGCCACCACCTCTGTCGCCGACGCCGGCAGCAACAGGCTCCGTGTATCGGCAATCACCTCGACCAGAATCCCGCCCACTCCCAGGGTGAGCAGCCACCCGACGGGTGGCTCCCTCCGAACGGCCACCAACATCTCGACGAGGGTGCCGTCGACCTGTCGTTCGACGAGGACCTTCCCACCCATCCGATCGGCTGCCTCCTGCACGGAAGCTGAATCGACCAGATCAAGGGCCACTCCCCCGGACTCGGTCTTGTGGGCGTCACCGGAACGCTTCACAACGACAGGCCATCCGATCCGCTCTGCTGCCAGGGCTGCCTCGCCGGCATCGACCAACTCTCTCTCCGGTACCCGGATTCCAACTTCCGCCAGAAGAGACTTGGCCCCGTGTTCGGTGATGGTCACCTGTGCGGACGACAGCCCGGCAACCCGGTCGACTGCCGGCAACCGACGGCGCCCGCCCCACCAGGCTGCTGCCTCGAGGCCCGACAACGCCGGAACGATGCCGCGGACGGCGACCTGACCTGCCGAGGCGACAGCCTCCTCGGCCTCGGCCGGCATGTTCTCAGCCATGGACGACGCCACCACCCCCGGCGTACCGGTCTCCCGGGATGCATCCACAAAGGAATGCAGGGTGGGCCACCAACCCGAATCGTCGAGGCCTTCACGCGGGAAGTCCAGCACCAGCACTGCCGCATCAACGGGTCCGTCCATGACCTCGGTGAAGCACCTGGTCAGACGGACCTGGTCACCCCAGATGAACGTGTGGTAGTCGAGTGGATTCGACACGGCCACCAACTCCGTGAGCGTGTCGGCGATTCGGCCTGCATGGTCCGGGTCGAACTCGTGGAACTCCAGGTCAAGGACCTCCGCACTGTCGGCGACCACGGATGCCTCACCCCCCGAGCAGCTCAGGCTCACAATCCGCCGGCCCTGAAGCGGGCCGAGTTGTTCCATCACGAGGAGTGTGTCCAGGAGTTCCGGTATCGAGTGGACCCGGCGGACCCCCAACCTTTCGAAAAGAGCCCCGTAGGCGGCGTCGTTGCCCACAAGAGACGAAGTGTGGGATGCCGCAATGAGCGCACCCCGATCCGATGATCCGGTCTTGAGAGCGACGACTGGAATGCCGGCATTCAGAGCCACATGGCAGGCAGCCTCAAACCTGGCGATATCACCCAGCGCCTCCACATGGAGACCGATCCCGGACACCGAGGAATCACCCACCAACGCCTCCATGCAGTCCTCAACCCCGAGCCCAGCCTGGTTCCCGAGCGTGAGAACATGGCTGATGTCCATGACACGGTCCTGCATCGTCAGGTTCAGACCGATGTTGCCACTCTGGGTGATCAGGGCCACACCGCGGTCCACCCGGGACAGCCCCTGCTGGTCGGGCCACAGCGCTGCCCCGACCGTTGCAGAAACCGTTCCGTAGCAGTTGGGGCCTACCAGTGGCATGTCGCCTGCAGCGGCAACCAGAGCCTCCTGAAGTCCGACACCTTCACCGCCGACCTCGGCGTAACCCGACGCGTAGCAGATCGCCGCACCGGCACCCATCTCTGCCAGTTGTCCGACAACCTCAATCGTGGCATTGCAGTTGACGGCGACCAGCACCGCATCGGGCGGTGACGGGAGATCCCCGAGAGACGGGAAGACGGGAAGTCCGGCCATTTCTGACCTGTGCGGGTGGACCGGCCACAGATCTCCAGCAAATCCGAGGGTCATGCACTGCCGGATGGCGATCTCGGCTGGATTGCCACCGACGAACGCAAGTGTTCGAGGCTCGAGCAGGCGACTCAACGGGGTGGCGTTTGCCATGACCGCTGGATCAGGCTCCCAGCGGCCGGAGCATCCCGCGGCTGACGATGTGCCGCTGGATCTCACTTGTGCCGTCCCAGATCCGGTCGACCCGGGCATCACGCCAGATCCGTTCAAGCGGGAGCTCGTCCATCAGCCCCATGCCTCCGAGAACCTGAATCGCCTCGTCCGACACGAACTGCAGCATCTCTGTTGCTGAGATCTTGGCCATCGCGGCGTCGGCATCGGCCATCTCGTCACGGTCCATGAGCCAGGCGGCACGGTAGGTCATCAACTCAGCCTCCAACAGCTTGGTCCTCATGTCGGCCAACTTGAAGGAAACCCCCTGGAACTTCCCAATTTTCTGGCCGAACTGCTCACGGGTGGCTGCCCATTCGAGGGCTACGGCCAGTGCCCGGTCCGCCCGACCAAGGCAGATGGCAGCCACCTGGAGCCGGGTGGCACCCAGCCACTCATTGGCCACGTCAAAGCCCCTGTTCTCATCGCCAAGCACCTTCGTGGAGGGGACCCGAACCTCGTCGAAGTTGAGGATCATGTTGTGGTAGCCACGGTTCGACACGCACCTGTACCCGGGGGCCACCTCGAAACCCGGTGTGTCGTGGTCCACGAGGAACGCCGTGATCAGCTTCCGGGGCCCACGTGACGAGTCCTCCTCACCCGTGGCAGCGAACAAGATGGTGTAGTCGGCCAGGTCAGCGTGGCTGATGAAGTGCTTGGTCCCGTTGATCACGTAGTCGTCGCCATCGCGCACAGCGCGACATGTCATCCCCCTCACATCTGATCCGGCATCTGGTTCGCTCATAGCTAGGCAGTCGACCCGCTCGCCGCGAATCGTCGGCAGCAGGTACTCCTCGACCTGGTCGTCGGTGCAGGCCCGGAGGATGTTCGAAGGGCGTGCAACCACGTAATGCAACGCGTACTGGGTCCAGCCGAATGCCCTGTCAACCATCGCCATCGTCAGGTTGTCGAGGCCACCGCCACCCAGTTCCTCCGGCATGTTTGCTGCATATATTCCGGCGCTCAGAGCCTTCCGGCGGATCTCGTCCACAAGCTCGGGTCGAACATCGCCCAGTCTCTCAACCTCGTCCTCGTGGGGGACCAGCTCGCGCTGCACGAACGCCCGGACCGTGTCGACGATCATCTCCTGCTCATCAGTTGGGGCAAAGTCCATCCGGGGTCCTCCTGTGCGTTGTCTCAGCCGAGCGCCATGATCCGGCCGACCTGTGACGGAACAGGCAGATCGGAGTGGGCCGCCACGACTGAGTGGAGAGCTGTCGCCGGCCTGCCGGGTATCGGTGCAACCCGCCCGGCGGCGTTGTCGACGTGTAACAGCATCTGCTCGGTTGTTGCCAGCAACTCGCCGGTCTCATCATTTCTCATGGAGTGAAAAATGTGCAGTCGCTTCTCGTCAAAGCCCAACACCTGGGTGCTGATCCGCAGGGTGTCGCCCAGAGACGCCTCACGGAGGTTGTTCAGGTGGGTCTCAACGGTGAAGAAGGAATGGCCCGAATCGCGGTACGCCTCATCGATGCCCAGGTACCTGAACAGTTTGTCAGAGGCCCATCCGAACGCCGTCAGGAATGCCCACTCCGACATGTGGCCGTTGTAGTCCACCCAGTCGGGTTCCACCGGTGCCCGGTAGAGGTCCAGCGGTGCAGCGACCGTCTCACCGGACCGCCACGGCTCCACTGCAGATGCCGAGTGGATCCGGGCCTCGCGTTCAGCGACGAGGCGACCCGCACCGAGATCAAGCGGACGTAGGGCACGCATCACGTTGATGACGTAGTCGTCGCGTAACGCCTCAAGGTCGGCAATCGACCGGCCGTCAGCCTGTTGAAGGCAACCTTCAGCCATCGCGTCGATCAGGTCATCAGTCAACTCGGGAGCGACCAGCTTTGTCCACGGCAGCTCGAGCGCCGGCCCGAACTGCTGGAGCATGTGACGCATCCCCTGCTCACCACCCGCCAGGTGAAAGGTGAGGTTCGTCCCCATACCGGCCCACCTAAGACCCGGTCCGTAGGTGATTGCGTCATCCAGCTGGGTCGTGGTGGCCACGCCGTCCTTCACGAGGTGGAGGATCTCACGCCAGACGGCCTCCTGCAGACGGTCTGACAGGTAGCCCTCGATCTCAGTTTCCACGACGAGCGGGTGCATTACCAGGTCGTCGTAGTGGGCAACCGCTGCGTCAACGGCCTCCTGTGAGGTCTGTTCACCCGCAACGACCTCCACCAGAGGTAGCAGGTACACGGGATTGAACGGATGGCCGATGACGACACGCTCCGGATGCCGGCATCCCTGCTGGAGCCGGGACGGCAGGAGGCCCGATGAACTTGATGCGATGACCGTGTCAGGTGGTGCGGCGCCAGCCAACTCGTTGATCAGTTCCCGCTTGAGGCCCTCCCGCTCGGGCGCATTCTCCTGGATCCAGTCGACCGTTCCAGCCAGCGCTGCAGCCGACGGTGCAAAGGTGATGTCCTCCGGGTCGGCGCCAGGGAACAGGCCCAGCCGTGTCGCCGATGGCCAGGCCCTCACGATGAACTCCCTGAGTCGCTTCTCCGCAGCGGGATCAGGATCCCAGGCGACGACCGAGTGGCCCCGTGCCAGGGCCCGCACAGCCCACCCTGCGCCAATCACCCCTGTACCCACCACCCCGATGGTCCGACCTGAGGAAGGCGGGTTGGTCACAGATCACCTCGGCAAATGCTCGACCGGGTCCAGGGTCGAGTCCCCTCGACACGACCGGCCATGTCAGTTCAAACCCAGTGTCTGGCGGGCCTCGGCGGGAGACTGCACCGCC
>DLRQ01000082.1:3885-21187 GCA_002501135.1 Candidatus Neomicrothrix sp. UBA7884 | reverse complement strand
GCCTCGGCGGGAGACTGCACCGCCGCTCCCATCAGCTCGATGATCGTGACCGCCTTCTCGACGAGTTGGGCGTTGGTGGCCAGCACCCCACGTTCGAGGTAGAGGTTGTCCTCGAGGCCCACCCTCGCGTGGCCACCGAGCATCACCGACTGGGCGACCATGGGCATCTGCATGGCGCCCAGGCCGAACGAGGTGAACTCCGCCTCAGGCGGGAGGCGGTGGACCATCGCCTGGAGGATCCCCACATCCATCGGTGTTCCGTACGGGATCGAGAGGCAGAGTTGCAGCCAGTAGGGAGCATCGACGAGGCCCTCGGCGATGAGGGTCTCGGCAAACCAGAGGTTGCCGGTGTCAAAGATCTCCAGTTCGGGGCGCACTCCCAGTTCCCGGACCTTCTCGGCCATGATCCGGAGCATCGCCGGGGTCGACACGTATACCTCGTTGTCATTGCCGAAGTTGAGCGACCCGCAGTCCATTGAACAGATGTCGGGCTTGATGGCCTCCACATGGGCGAGGCGCTCGAGTCCTCCGACGAGATCAGTTCCGGGCTGCCAACTCATCGGGTCATCATCGGGACCCACGTTCAGGTCGCCGCCCATCCCGGCGGTCAGGTTCACGATGACCTCGGTGTTCTCGGTCCTGATTCGCTCCACGACCTCTTCGTAGAGGGCGACGGTTCGCGTACCCTTGCCGGTCTCCAGGTCTCGGACGTGGCAGTGCACGATCGCCGCCCCGGCAGCCGCTGCATCAAGTGCCGAAGCGGCAATCTCGGCCGGTGTCACCGGCACCTCGGGACTCCGACCTGTGCTGTCACCTGAGCCGGTGACGGCACAGGTGACGATGACGTTCCTGTTCATAGACCGACGGTTCATAACAACCCCCGCTTCAGTCGTGGCGCCCCGTCCCCCTTGGGCTGAGGCACCGCCACATTGTGCTTACAGAATGTGCTGCCTAGGCTGGCGCCCACTCTGGTCCGCCGAGGCTACCCCGTCGCCCGCACACCCGTGCCGGTGCCGGCGTGCCAAAGGAGAGGTCATGAAGATCCTTTTCGCCGATGCCCTACCCGAGGCATTCGTTGACAGCCTGCGGGAACGAGGCGACAACTGCGTCGTTCGACCTGAGTTGGCTGGCAGCGACCTCCCCAATGCGATCGAGGACGCCGACGTCCTCGTAGTCCGCAGTACCGAGGTAACTGCGGACACGATCAACCAAGCCCGGAACCTGGGGCTTGTGGTCAGGTCCGGTGCCGGCACCAACACCATTGACTGCCAGGCAGCCGCTGACGCCGGCGTCTACGTCTGCAACGTCCCCGGTACGAACGCCGTCGCAGTTGCCGAGCTCACCCTCGGGCTGCTGTTGGCAATCGACCGCCACATCGCCGACGCCACGGGCGACCTGCGAAACGGTCTCTGGAACAAGAAGGCGTATAGCCGCGCAGAAGGCCTCCTTGGAAGGACAATGGGCATTGTCGGTGTGGGCGAGATCGGCCTGGCTGTCGCCGAACGGGCCAGGTGCTTCGGGATGGCCGTCGTCGCTGTCCGCAAGGCCGACCGCCATCCCGATACCGAGGCCCGGATCAGATCCACGGGAATCAGGCTGGTCGACAACCTCAGCGACCTGCTCAGCGAGTCCGACGTGGTCTCCGTCCACGTCCCGGGCGGGCCGGGCACGGAGGGCCTTGTCGATGCCGACTTCCTTGCCGGAATGCGCCCCGGATCAGTCCTGTTGAATACCAGCCGTGGCGAGGTCGTCGACGAGACGGCCCTGCTGGCCGCCATCGACGAGAAGGGCATCAGGGCCGGGCTCGACGTGTTCTGCGGGGAGCCCGACGAGGGCACAGGTGAGTTCTCCTCGAAGTTGGCATCCAACCCGAACGTGGTGGGTACCCACCACGTTGGAGCCTCAACCCAGCAGGCCCAGGACGCCACATCTGCGGGAACGATCGAGGTGATCGAGGCCTACCGGAGCGGAGACCTGTTGAACTGCGTGAACGTCGTCCACACCCGCCTCGGCACCTCGACCATCACCATCAGGCACTACGACCGGGTCGGGGTGCTTGCCGCCGTCTTCGAGGATTTGCGGAAGTCGGAGATCAACGTCCAGACGATGCAGAACAAGGTCTTCGAGGGCGAAACCGCGGCAGTTGCCGTAATAGATGTGTCCGGGGAGGTCCCCGAATCGCTCACCGACAGGCTCGCCCGTCTTGAGCACGTGATCCGGGTCAGGGTGACCCACCACGACCGATGACGCTCCTTCGCCCGTTCCCGGGCCTCGTGATCCGACCCGAGTGGACAGACAGGGTCACGACCGGCCCCTACGACGCCTACTCATCGGCCGAGCGTGCAGCCATAGCGGCCGTAAACCAGTTCAGCTTCCTGCACGTCACCCGCTCACAGGAGGACGTTGCGCCCGAGAGGCGCTACGACATCGAAGGCCTGTTGAACGGATGCAGCGCCGCCATGCAGCAGCTCTACGAGGTCGATGCCTACGTCACCCACGACGAACCGACCCTGTTCCTGTACCGCCTCGAGATCGACCGGCCCAGCAAGGGGCCCGGGGCGAGCCATGTCCAGACCGGAATCATGGGCCTGGTTCCCGTGACAGAGGAGAGCGACCCCCGGATCCTGCGCCACGAAGCCGTTAGACCGGGCCGCACGGACCTCCTGGCCATGCACCTCACCACGGTGGGCGCCTCCTCCAGCCCGGTATCGCTTACCTTCAGGGGAAGCGGTGATCTAGCAGCCGAGATCGCGAGGCTCTGCCAGGCAGCACCCGAGTTGGAATCCGACGATGACGGCATCCGCCAGACCGTGTGGTCGATCACCGGCAGCGACGCCGACAACCTGGTCGAGCTCATCGGTGACCGAACCCTCTACGTGGCCGACGGACACCACCGCCTGGCCGCCGCCGCCACCGCCAGGTCCCGTTCAGCCGACCCCGATGGCCCACTGGGCTGGACCCAGGCTGTGCTTTTCCCAGACTTTGAGATGCTGGTCCTGCCGTTCCACCGGATCGTCGTGGACCAGAGCGACCGGACCACCTCGGAGCTGTTGGAGGCCCTTTCGACGGTGGGTTCCGTCGAACCCCTGCCCGATACCGACTCGGCCCGACCATCGGTACCGGGTGTCATCGGCCTCTACCTGGGTGGAAGCTGGTACTCGCTCACCCTTCCTGAGGCATCGGGTCGGCGCCCGGTCGACCTGCTCGACGTGTCCCGGCTACAGGACTCCGTGCTGACCCCACTGTTCGGCATCGCCGATGTGGCGAGTGACCCCAACATCACCTACGTGCCGGACCCGCTCGGCCTGGACACACTCGTAGAACGCTGCGACGACAGGAGCGGAATCGGCTTCGTCATGTATCCGACCTCGGTGGATGAGCTGATGGCCGTGGCCGATGCCGACGAGCGGATGCCTCCCAAGTCCTCCTACTTCGAGCCCAAGCCCAGATCCGGCGTGTTCGTCAGGCGGCTGGCACGGGAAGGGCACAACCGCAGTGACCTCCTACCGGAGGGCGACACCGGCCGGTGAGCCGACCAGAGGTCCGTAGCGCCCTCCTTCAGTATCCGCTTGCCGGGAAACGCTGTTGGCTGGAGTTCAACCGGCCAGTCGATGCGATAATCGCCAACGAGCTCCGCTATGTCCCGGCGGCAATGGCCAGGGCCGAGCGGGCGGCGAACGCGGGACACTGGGTTGTCGGCATGGTCTCCTACGATGCCGGGCCTGCATTCGACGATGCAGTCAGGGCCGCCCGGGTGAAACGTGTGCCACTCGTGTCCTTTGGTGTCTTTGACTCTCCGGTGAGGTCAGCGGGGCCGTCTGTGAGCGGTGGCTACGAGGTCGGTCCGTGGCTTCCGAACCGGTCCCGACCCGCCTACCTGACATCGGTTCGTACCATCCGCGAGTTGATCGCCGCCGGTGAGACCTACCAGGTCAACTTCTCCGTCCGCCTGCGGTCACCGTTTGACGGTGACCCTCTCGGCCTGTTCGGCGACCTGGTCCGTGCCCAGAGTGCCGGCCATTCCGCATTCCTGGACATGGGTGACAGGGCGGTGTGTTCCGCATCACCGGAGTTGTTCGTCCACAAGGATGGGGACCAGCTGACCTCCCGTCCGATGAAGGGAACAATCGGTCGTCACCCTGACCCCGAGTGGGACGCCCTTGCAGCGCTGCATCTGACCAGATCCGAAAAGGACCTTGCCGAGAACACGATGATCGTCGACATGGTCCGCAACGACCTTGGCCGAATCGCTGATACCGGGTCAGTACGGGTTTCGGCACTGCACTCGATCGAGACCTATCCCACGCTCCACACAATGACCTCGACCGTTGAGGCCGAGTCGGCTGCCGGACCAGCTGAGATCTTCTCGGCCATGTTCCCGGCGGCGTCGATCACGGGTGCACCCAAGGTCCGCACCACCGAGATCATCGAAGCCCTGGAGGGCGACGGGAGGGGCATCTACACGGGTGCAGTCGGTGCCATCGCTCCGGACGGGACCATGGAGTTCAACATCGCTATCCGGACAGTCTGGGTCGACCGGTGTCGCGGTGTGGCTGAATACGGCGTGGGTGGTGGAGTCGTGTGGGATTCGGACCCGGCTGAGGAACTGCGTGAGGTCGAGCACAAGAGCCGCGTCCTGAGCAGGGCCCGCTCGGATTTCAGGCTTCTTGAAACGATGTCATGGACGCCCGCTGGCGGTACACACCTGCGTGAAAGGCATCTCGACCGGCTGGCCCACTCTTCTGACCACTTCAACTTCAACCTGGACCTCCCTCTCGTGAGGCACCTGATGGACGGCGTGGACCGGGATTCCCCCTGTCTCCTCCGCCTGTTGAGTTCAGCGGACGGCTCAGTGGAACTCGAGGTCCACGACGCTCCCGATTTCGGGCTGACGCCATGGTCGGTCCCGCTCGACGTGGAGCCGGTACAGAGCGAACACGAGTTCCTGTTCCACAAGACGACCCTTCGCGAGGTCTACGACGCAGCCCGGTCCAGGTTCCCCGACTCCCCCGACGTCCTGTTGTGGAACGAACGGGGCGACCTGACCGAGACGACCACGGGCAATCTGGTGGTCGAACTCGACGGCCTTCTCGTCACCCCACCCGTCTCGTGTGGCCTGCTACCGGGAACGCAGCGGGCGCATCTCCTCGCCAGCGGAGAGATCACCGAAAGGTCGCTGACCCGGGCTGACCTGGAGCGTTGCACAGGCACCTGGATGATCAACTCCGTGCGGGGCTGGATACCGATCGAGATCGTGCAGGACGCCGTTGCGGCATCGACCACCCTTGAGGCGCCCTAACCCCTCCGGCGGGCGATCTCCTCGGTAATGGCAGGGATGACCTTGTGAAGGTCGCCGATCACCGCATACCCGGCCTTCGCCACCATGTTGGCCTCGCCGTCGGTGTTGACGGCCAGGATGTTCTTGGCAGCCATTGCACCTACCCAGTGCTGGATGGCCCCTGAGATGCCCGCCGCTATGTAGATGTCGGGGGCGATGCGGGTTCCGGTCTGTCCGACCTGGTCACTGTGTGGTCGCCATCCGTTGTTTGTCACGGCGCGCGAGCAGCCGACCACGCCGCCGAGGGCTCCGGCCAGGTCCTCAAGCTGCGCGAACCCATCCTCTGATCCAACGCCCCTGCCACCACCCACGACCACAGGTGACGTTGCAAGCGTTATGCCCTGCGTCAGAACCACGCGGTCCCTGACGACGGTTCTGGCCGCCTCGGCACCGAGGTCAGGGGTGAACAGGACAACCGAGCCTTCGGCAGGCCTGTCGGCCGGAGTCGCCTCGACAGCGTGGTGGGTTACGCTGACAACCCTGATGCCGGCATCAAGCGTCGTGTCCTCGAGGAGGGAGCCGCCCCACTGCACCCTTGTCATCGTCCAGACATCGCCGGGGGTTATGTCGGTGCAGTTGGCCACGAACGGTTCGTCAAGCCGGGCGGCAACGTGTGCGAGCACCTCATTACCGCGATCGGTGCCACACGCCATGACAGCCGTGGCCCCCGTGGAGCGGACCAACTGCGTGAGGGTCTCGCCCCAGGCCTCGGGGCCGTAGTCGGTCAACAGATCGTGGCCGGCAAGGTGGACCTGTTCTGCGCCGTGGGCTGCCAGTGAATCCAGCGCCGCATCAGCGCCGGCGCCTATGACCACGGCTTCACAGGTGATCTCGGCCTTCCCGGCGAGATCCCGCCCGAAGGTGAGTGCCTCGAGGGACGCCTCGTCGAGGGTTCCCCGGTCGTGGTCGCAGAGTACGAGGAGGCTCATGACAGCACCCCGAGTTCCTCAAGCAGGTCGACCACGGCTGGGGCAGCCTCAGGGCCGGTTCCGAGGATCAGCGTCTCGCTGACCTGTTCCACGGGCCTGTGCAGCCGGACCCTGGTCTGGCCACCGGTTAGCGCCTCGACTGCAGTCGCAGAGACCTCGGCCTTCTTTGACGCCAAGCGGCCCTTCATGGTCGGGTAGCGGGGCAGGTTGATGCCCTCCTTGATTCCGAGCACTGCCGGCATCGGCACCTCGTAGACCTCAAAGCCTCCGTCAATCTCACGCCTGGCACTGGCTGTGCCGTGAGTCAGGTCGATGCCTTTGATTCCGTTGACGACAGGTCGCTCAAGAGCATGTGCAACCCGGATTCCAACCTGGAAGCCGCCGGTGTCGGCTGACTCATTTCCGAACAGGATGAGGTCGAACGGACCGTCGGCCGCCTCGATGTCTGCGATGGCAGTGGTTAGCGCCGAAGCGGTCCGCTGTGGATCCCAGTCAACCTCTGTGATCGGTATGAGCACCAGCTTGTGTGCACCGACGCTAGCTGCGTAGCGCAGCTGCTCGTCGGACTCGGCGGGTCCAAGCGTGAGGACGGTGACCTCGCCGTCGTACTGCTCGGCGATCTGAACGGCCTCCTCGACCGCGCATTCCTCATGGGGGCTGGTGGTGAACCCGAGATGGGCCGTGTCGACGGCGTGTCCGTCGGGCGTGACGTTGATTCGGGATCCAGGAGCTGGAACCCGCTTTACGCAGACGAGTATCCGCATGGGGCCGCTACGACTTCATCCGGGTGTCGTCGGCGTCGAACACCGCCCCGGTTGAGGCGACGGTCACCGGGTACAGGTCGTTCATGTACATGACCTGGAGGTCTGTACCGGGTACGACCAGCTCGCGTGGCAGGTAGGCCATCAGAAGGTGCTTCCCGACCGACGGGCCGAACCCGGCCGAGGTGACGCGGCTGGCGCGGCCGTGGGAGTCGACGATTCGGTTGCCGTCGGGGGTCAGGATGGGCTCGTTGCCACCCTGCATGAAACGCCGCCGGCCGTGGCTGTCCGTCTGGTCCTCGACTGTCAGGACGGTCATGACGGCCTCGGGCTCGCCCTTCTCGCGGGCAGCCAGGTAGGCCTCCTTGCCGATGAAGTCGGCGGCCTTGACCTTGGGCCGGGCGAGCCCGGCCTCGAGCGGGTTGTACTCGCTCTCCAGCTCGGCGCCCATGAGGCGGTAACCCTTTTCGAGGCGACCGGAAGATCCGTATACACCGCCACCGGTGGGCCTGATCCCGAGGTCTGCACCGGCAGACATGACGGCATCCCACAGGGCCGGTCCGTTGTCCCAGTCGGCGTAGACCTCCCAGCCGGTGTCTCCCACGTAGGAGATCCGGAACAGAGATGCATCGACCATTTTGCCACCGCAGTCGAGCTGGATCGGAATGATGCTTCCATACGACGAACCGTTCTGGCTGAGGTCCTGGTCTGTCAGCTGGCCAAGTACAGCGGGGGCGTTGGGGCCCCACAGGCCGAGGGTGGTCACCTGCCTTGTGATGTTCCTGAAGGTCACCGAGCCGTCGGTCGGCATGTACTTCCTGACCCAGAACTCGTCGCGCCCACCGTCGAACACACCGGTGACGATGCGGACCCTGTCCTCGCCCATGCGCATCATGGTGAGGTCGGAGTGGAAGCCTCCGTCGGGGGTCAGCCACGGGGTGTAGATGGACCGCCCCACCGCCACATCGACCTTGTTTACCGCCAGCTTGTCAGCGAAGGCGACTGCTCCGGGTCCTTCGAGTTCATAGACCTGGAAGGCACTGAGGTCGACGAGGCCACAGTTCTCCCTGAGATTGAGGTGTTCACCGACCGTTATCGGGCTCCACCACCGGTTGTCCCACTCCACCGGTCGTTCCTCGAGGCCGTAGCGCTCGACCAGGTCGGCGTTCGAGCCGAACCACTGTGGCCGCTCCCATGTGCGCGCCTGGAAGAACATGGCGTCCAGGTCCTGTTGACGGGAGAAGTACGGACCCACGTCGATGTTGCGGCGCCCGCCCCACTGTTCCTGGGGGTGGACGATGCCGTAGGTCTTGATGAAGCTCTCGTTGGCGCGGGACCAGATGTGCTCGTCGCTGCGCTCACCGTCGTAGAAGCGGGAGATGTCGGCACCGTGGACGTCGATGACCCGCGGGTAGCCATAGGTCATCCACTCGGCGACAACCTGGGCCATTCCCGGACCCTCCTTTACCCATACAGCAGCGGCCGACCAGAGGTTGCGTACCTCGGTGGTCTCACCTAGGCAGGGCATGCCGTCGGGTGTCAACGACAGGAGTCCGTTGATGGCGTACCTGATCTCAGCCTCGCCCAGCATGTCCATCAACTCGATGGCCTGTTCCATCTGCTCGTCGAAGTCGTCGGGGGTGAAGGGCATCTCGGTGGGCGAGAGGGCGGCCTCCTCGTTCGAGGGGATCTCGTCGGGGTGGTGCAGGATTGCACGGTGGCCGTATGAGCCGACCTCCATGGAACCGGCCGACTGGCGCTCGTAGCAAAAGGAGTCCATGTCACGAACGACCGGGTAGCCGATCTCGTTGTTGGTCTCGGCCAGGATGTCGATGGGTCCGACGTCTGCCATCTGGTGAACTGTCGGTACCAGTGGAATCGTGGCTCCAGCCATGTTGGCAAGGCGGTTGGACCAGACCCCGCAGGCGATGACGACGTACTCGGTCGAGATGGTGCCCTTGTCAGTTACTACCCTGCTTACCGTCGTGACCCCACCGTCGCCCTCGACGGTTTCAATGTCGAGTACCTCGGTGTTTGCAAAGACCTGGCATCCGGCGGTATCGATTGCCTCCCGACGCATCGTGGTTCCCGTCTCGAGTGAGTCGACAACAGAGACCGTCGGACAGTAGAAGCCACCCAGAATGACCTCGTCGTTGATGAACGGGACCAGCTCCTTCACCTCTGCGGGGGACAGCAGGTGCGCCTCGATCCCCCATGCCCTGGCAGAGGTCATTCGCCGCCTGAGCTCCTCCATCCGCTCCTCGCTGCGGGCGACCTCGATTCCGCCGCAGTCAACCGAGAGTTCCATATCGCGGAACTGGTTGGCGCTCTGCTCGCCGAGCAGGGCCATCTCCTTGTTGTGGTCAACGGGGAAGATGAAGTTGGATGCGTGGCCGGTGGATCCACCCGGGTTGGGCAGGGGGCCCTTGTCCACAAGGACGATGTCGGTCCACCCCAGACGGGCAAGGTGCCCGACCAGACAACTTCCGACGATGCCTGCGCCTATCACGACGACGTTGGCGCGGTTGGGGAATTCGCTCATTGTGTGCTCCTTCGCAGCGGAGGTCGGCCTTGCGGGCGACCCCGGGCGTGTGGTTGACACCGTCGGCACCGTCACGTGGAGCGATGTCGACGTGTTGGATCGGGAGGCTACCTGTTTTCGGCATGGTATTTCCACGAAGTGGGAAGAGATTTTCTTCGGGCTGGAGGTCGCTGGAGTCGCGACTAGGTTGCCGCCAGGTCGATTCTGGCGGTGACGCTGCACCCGGCCGACCATGGGAGGCCAGATGCCCGACAACGCCAGTTCAGGTCACTCCCCCCAGCGGGTGCTCGTGACGGGTGGAACGTCGGGAATCGGAAGGGCCATGGTCCAGGCATTCCTTGATACCGACGCGACGGTCCACGTGGCCGACCTGGCCGGCACACCACCTGAGGGCGCATCCATGACGCGCACCGACGTCTCCGACGAAGGCTCCGTGGACGAACTGTTCGATGCGGTCGAGGAACACCTGGGTGGACTCGATGTGTTGTGCAACAACGTCGGGATAGCGGGGCCCACCGGTCCCATTGAGGCCCTCGATGTGGGTGACTGGGACCAGACAATGGCGGTAAACGTGAGGTCCATGTTCCTCGTGTGCAGGCGCGCAGTGTCGTTGTTGCGGCGGGCCGGAGGTGGCTCGATCCTGAACACCTCGTCAACCGCAGGCATCACCGGCTACCCGATGAGATCGCCGTACGCGACCTCGAAGTGGGCGGTAGTCGGACTGGGTGCAACGCTTGCCATGGAACTCGGCGAGTTGGGCATCCGCGTGAACACGATCTGTCCCGGATCGGTGGGCGGAGACCGTATGGACCGTGTCATCGCCGCAGAGGCAACAGCGGCCGGTACGGGTGAGGCAGAGATCAGGACCGGCTACGAGAACCAGGTCTCTATGAGGACGTTCGTGGATGCCGAGGACATTGCCGCAATGGCGGTCTTCCTGGCCTCACCTGCGGCACGCCTCGTCAACGGCCAGACCATTTCGGTTGACGGCGGGCTCGAAACGCTCCGCAACACCTGGCGCACCTGAGTCCCTCGCCGGCTGCACCTCAGCCGGCAACGATCAGGGCAACCGCCGAGACTGTGCCAAGCAGTCCTGCTCCCTGCCACCAGCGCATCCGCTCACCGCGGAAGACCATTCCGCAGACAACGGTCACGGCCGCGTACTGGGTTCCAGTGACGGTGACCGGGGCAAGGTCGCCGTGTTGCAGGCCGTAGACGAAGAACATCGCACCGATCCCGGCCCAGATCGACCCGTGGATTATCGTCTTGAAGACTGCTCGACTGGGAAAGACCGGTCTACGGGACCCGATACTCGTGGCGGCCAGGATGATGAACGCAACCGCCCGCTGGGCCATGACCGGCCAGAACCCGCTCGCTGCGCTGAGTTGGTCGAGCATGATGAACATGCACCCGTACCCGACACCCGCAGCCAGTCCGAAAAAAAAACCACGTCGTACGTTTCCGGCGAGCCGTGGGCTGACGGTGATGAGCAACACCGACACCATTCCGAGAAGCATCCCGGCAACGACTGTGGCTGTGGGAACCGTCCCCCGGACAAGGTCGACCACCACGGGCAGGGCCACCCCTGCGACCGCTGCCGGCGGGGCGACCACCCCGGCTGTGGCGGAGGCGTAGCCCATGTACAGAGAGCCGATGGCGAGCACGCCGATGATTCCGGTGAGCGCCCCGATGAAGACGTCGGTAGCGATCCACTGGCTGCCCATGACCAGTGCTCCGACGGCCGACACCGGTATGCCCATGAAGAAGAAAGTTGCCAGGGTGAGACGTATTCCCACCCGGTCAGCGGCACCGCGGGTGAGGTGGTCCCCCACCCCGATACCCACGGACGCGACCGCTCCGTAGACAGCAGACATGCTCAGCTACCCATCGGTGGGTGCGCTGCCTTGCAGCCCGTCACCGGGCGCTGGTTGCCGCTCAGGTCTCGTGGCCATGGCCGAGAGCAGACGAGATTGCCGTCGCCGAAGCCACCACCTGTTCTGCGATGATGTCGCGCATCGCATCGTCGGGGAACCGGTAACTGGGGCCGTGGGCGTGGATGGACCCCACGACAACTCCGCCACTACCGAAGAGGGGTGCTGCCACCGAGTTGATGCCCTCGGCAAACTCCTCCTCAGTCCAGATGTAGCCATCGGTGCGGACCTGCTCCAGCCGTTGCCTGACAGCCTCTGGGCGGATGACGGTGTCTGGCGTGTACCGCTCGAGCCGCCGGCGCAGGTAGCGGTCGACGGCTTCCTCGGGCCACTGAGCCAGTACCACCAGCCCAGCCGAGACTGTGTGCATCGGAAGGCTCGTACCCGTCCAGTCCCTGACCTGCACCGGGTGGGCACAGTCGACCTGCTCGACGTAATGGACGTCGTAGCCGGCCGGAATCGAAATGCCCACGGCCTCTGCAACCAACTCGACCAACTCGACCATGAACGGCTGGGCAACGGCCAACAGACTCTGGGACGGATCAACGCTGGACGACAGCGTCACGAGGGTGGGGCCGATGCGGTATCCGGTGCCGTTGCTGACCCGCTCGATCGCACCGACTCCTTCGAGGGTTCCCAGCAGCCGAGCAACCGTGCTGGTCGGCAGGTCGATCCGGCGGGCGAGTTCGGTGATTCCTGCCGGCTCTCCTGCCAACTCCTCAAGCAGCCCGAAGGCCCGTTCAATGCTCTGGACAGTTCGCACTCTTGTGCCTCATATTTGATGGTCGAGCGGTCAACTATAGCGGATTTCCCGCATTGTGGGAACCTTGCCACTAATGGTGGACCCGTATTCCCGCGATGAGTAGAGTTCCCACATTGCAAACCCTTCCCACCTGACGGGACCAGGTTTTGCGGAAGCACAGAAACATGGCCCGGTCGCCACCAGGCGGCCCCGAGTCCCAACGGAGCGACGAACCATGGCAGAAGACGAAACCATCGACGAGGAAATCGACCTGGCCAGCCTGTCCGACGAGGACCTGGTCAGCCAGATGCACAACGACCTCTACGACGGCCTCGCAAATGAGATCGCGGAGGGGACCAACATCCTCCTCGGCCGCGACTGGGGTCCTTCAAAGGTCCTCGATGAAGCCCTCGTCGAGGGAATGCGAATCGTCGGCATCGACTTCCGCGACGGAATCCTCTTCGTCCCCGAGGTACTGCTGTCAGCCAACTCAATGAAGGCCGGCATGGCGATCCTGCGACCGCTGTTGGCCGAGACCGGAGCACAGCCGATCGGAAAGGTCGTCATCGGAACCGTCAAGGGTGACATTCACGACATCGGCAAGAACCTGGTCGGCATGATGCTCGAGGGCGCCGGCTTTGAGGTGATCGACCTCGGGATCAATACGGACGTCGAGGAGTTCCTCGGAGCTCTCGACGAACACAAGCCCGACATCCTCGGCATGTCAGCCCTCCTGACCACCACGATGCCCTACATGAAGGTTGTAATCGACATCCTCGAGGAGAAGAGCCTGCGATCCGAGTACTCGGTGATCGTCGGTGGCGCGCCCCTGAATCTGGAGTTCGGCGAGGCCATCGGAGCCGATGCCTACTGCCGGGACGCAGCTGTCGCAGCAGAAACCGCCCAGCGCCTCATCGCCGAGCGCCGCGCGGCAGCAGCCTAGGCAATGCCCCGCCAGACCGGGGCCACAGATGGGCGGACCCTTATCATCGCCTGCGGCGCGCTGGCACGGGAACTACTCGAGGTGGTCAGGGCCAACGGCCTTGACCAGATTGACGTGGAGTGCCTCCCGGCCTCGTACCACAACACGCCTGACCTGATACCAGATGCCGTAGAGGAGCGGGTCAGGTCGGCCCAGGATCGCTACGGCCAGGTGTTCGTCGGATACGCCGACTGCGGAACCGGCGGCCGCCTCGACGTCCTCTGCGCCGAACTCGGAGTCGAACGCCTCTCTGGCGCCCACTGCTACGAGTTCTTCGCAGGATCGGGGCCTTTCATCGACATTCAGGAGGCCGAGATCGGAACCTTCTACCTGACCGACTACCTGGTAAAGCACTTTGACCGGATTGTGATAGCCGGCCTGGGCCTCGACCGCTACCCGCAACTCCTCCCCGACTACTTCGGCAACTACACAAGGCTGCTCTACCTGGCCCAGACCGACGACCCGACCCTCGTCGAAAAGGGAAGGCTGGCCGCCGAACGCCTCGGGCTCCGCTACGAGGTCCGCCGGACCGGCTACGGCGAACTCGAGACGAGCGTCGTGCACCTGGGCAATCCGACAGTTGACGACCCGACCTCCGGCACAACCGCCTCTCCGGCAAGGGTGGCCTGACCCGATGGCCGCCAAGCTCGTGACCATCTACTGGCGCGACATCCCTGCACAGGTGACCGCCCAGGCCGGCAGGCACCGTGAAAAGGCCCTCCTGGACGCGCGCTTCCAGCACGCAATAGACCGCGCCGCAACAGTTGCAGGCCTGACAGAAACGGACAACTACGTAGCAGAATGGCGACGCGAGGCTGTTGAATGTGGCGCTGACATGGCAGCTGCAGTGGCCGCCGAGGCAGGCCGGATAAACGAGGCGTTCCCACCTGAGAGGCTTGAGGGTCTCGTCGGGTCCGGCGGGCTCGACAACCAGACAATCGACACCTAGCGGGCCAGCGCCCACGATCCCCGTAGGAGAAACCAGATGACCGACACCGTTTTGAGCTCAGCCACCCGTGAGGTGGCGATCGGCTTTGGCCGACCCTTTGTGATGATCGGGGAACGCATCAACCCGACCGGCCGAAAACTGCTGGCCGAGGAAATGAAGAACGGAGACTTCAGCCGTGTCGAGGCCGATGCCGTCGCCCAGGTCGAGGCAGGGGCACAGATGCTGGACGTGAATGCGGGCATCCCATTGGCAGACGAACCGGCGCTCCTGGCCCGTGCCATCACCCTTGTTCAGTCGGCGACGGATGTACCGATCTCGATCGACTCGTCGATCATCGAGGCCCTCGAGGCAGGGCTCGCCGTCTACAAAGGCAAGCCGCTCGTCAACTCGGTCACCGGCGAGGACGAGGTTCTGGAGCGGGTGCTGCCACTTGTCGCAAAGCACGGCGCCGCAGTCGTGGCAATTTCCAACGACGACACCGGCATCTCCGAGGACCCCGATGTGAGGTTCGAGGTTGCCGCCAAGATCGTCCATCGTGCAGCTGACCACGGCATCGCAGCTGCCGACGTAATCGTCGACCCACTGGTGATGCCGATCGGCGCCATGGGAACCGCCGGCCAGCAGGTATTCGCCCTGGTCCGACGCCTACGCGAGGAACTGAAGGTGAACACCACCTGCGGGGCATCCAACGTCAGCTTCGGCCTTCCTAACCGCCATGCCGTGACGGGCACCTTCCTCTCCATGGCGATTGCCCACGGCATGACCTCGGCAATCATGAACCCCCTCCACGCAGAGGTGAAGACTGCAGTCCAGGCCGCCGACGTCCTTGCCGGCCACGACACCGACTGCGCCACATGGATCCGCCTGAACCGCGACCCCAGCGCCCCTGTGCGCGAGCGCCGCGGTGGTCGCCGCCGCCCACAGGCCTGATCCTGAACTGATGGGCAGCCCTGTCGACGACCACCTCGTGGTCTTCACACCTTCGGGCCACAGGGGCCACGTTCCCGCCGACACCACGGTGCTTGATGCGGCCCGGAAGCTGGGGGTCGACCTTGACTCGGTATGTGGAGGTCGACGGATCTGTGGGCGATGCCAGGTCGAGCCCACATTCGGTGAATTCGCCAAGCACGGGATAGTGGCCACCGGGGACCACGTTTCCCCGAGAGGACCGGTCGAGACCGACTACAAGGGCCGACGTCCGCTACTGGGCGACCTGCGCCTCGGCTGTGCCGCCAGGATCACAGGAGACCTGGTCATCGACGTGCCGGTCACAAGCCAGGTCCACCGCCAGGTAATCAGAAAAGAGGTCGATCTGGGCGACATCCAGCTCGACCCGGTCCTGTTACTCCGCCTGGTCGAGGTGCCGGGAGAAGAGGAGAGGCCCACCGGCTGGCTTGCCGCCTCGCTTGCCCAGCAGTGGGGACTGGCGGACATCGAGGTCGAGGGTCGAGTCGACGAGGAACTTGGAAAGGCCGTCGCCGCCGGAGTGGAAGCCGTGACCGTGGCCATCCGGGACAGAAACCGAGTTGTCGCTGTCTGGGAAGGCCTGCAAGACCGCGCCCTCGGTGTTGCAATCGACGTGGGCTCCACAACCATCGCTGGACACCTGTGCGATTTGGCAACCGGCGAGGTTCTGGCCACCGGCGGTGCCATGAACCCACAGATCAGGTTCGGCGAGGACCTCATGAGCAGGGTCTCCTACGTGATGATGAACCCGGGAGGCGAGGTCGAGTTGACCTCAGCCGTCCGCGAAGCGCTCGACAAGCTCCTGGGGGAACTGTGCGAAGCCGCCGACGCGACGAGAGGGGAACTGCTCGAGCTGGTGCTGGTCGGGAATCCGATAATGCACCACCTGTTCCTCGGCTACGACCCGACCCCACTTGGAACGGCACCGTTCACCCTCGCCACCGAGGAGGCCATAGACCTGCCAGCCTCCGACCTGGACCTCAACACCCATCCGGCGGCCCGAACCCATGTGCTGCCGTGCATTGCCGGTCACGTCGGTGCCGACACCGCAGCCGTGATACTGGCCACGCGTCCACAGGAGCGGGCAGGAGTGCAGCTGGTCGTCGACGTCGGCACCAACGCCGAGATCGTCCTCTCGGGAAATGGTCGTGTCCTTGCGGCCTCCAGCCCGACCGGCCCGGCATTCGAGGGAGCACAGGTCAGCTCCGGACAGCGGGCAACGCCGGGTGCAATCGAGCGGGTCAGACTCGACACCGAAACCGGGGAACCACGGTTCACGGTTATCGGTTGTGAAATCTGGTCTGACGAGCCCGGCTTCGACGACGCCGTGGCAAAGACCGGTGTCACCGGAATATGTGGCTCCGGCATCATCGAGGTCGTAGCCGAGCTGTGGCTCGCCGGGTTGATGGACTCGGACGGCGTCATCGGTGGCGCCGGAACAGGGACCTCCCCACGAATAGTCGCCGACGGCCGCACGTACTCCTACGTTCTCCACGATCCGGGGACCCACGAGGGTCACCAGATCCTCGTGACACAGAACGACATCCGCGCAGTCCAGTTGGCGAAGGCGGCGCTGTACGCCGGTGTCCGCCTGCTCATGGATCACCTCGGCGTCGATCAAGTCGACCAGGTAGGGCTGGCCGGGGCCTTTGGCAGCCACATCGACACGGTCAGGGCGACCGTGCTGGGGCTGATCCCGGACTGCGATCCGGACAGGGTCGCCTCTGTGGGTAATGCCGCAGGAGCCGGCGCGGCGATGGCGCTCCTCTCGGGAACGGCAAGGGTTGAGATCCAGGACGTCGTGCGCCACATCGAGAAAGTGGAAACAGCCCTTGAACCATCGTTCCAACAGCACTTCGTGGATGCCATGGCCATCCCCCACCGCACGGCCGACTACCCCGGTCTCTCGACTCGAATAGATCTCCCCCCTCGCACCGGCACCTCAGCTGGAGGCGGTCGACAGGAGCGCCGTCGTATAAGTCCGACACAGGGCGAGGTGCAGCAATGAGTCAGGAGCCAAGAGGCCGCCGAGGCGGCGGCCGGGCAGCCCGACAGGCCCAGCGATCCTCACCGTCGATAGAAGTCCAGCCGTACCTGACACGAACGATCGCACCTGTGGAGATCGTCTCCGACGAGGGTCTCGAGTTGATCGAACACAATGC
>DLRQ01000082.1:2736-3484 GCA_002501135.1 Candidatus Neomicrothrix sp. UBA7884 | reverse complement strand
CAACGCCGGGGCCGATGTGGACGGCGAACGGGTCAGGTTCCCCCGTGGGATGTGCCGTGAAATCGTGACCGCCTCGGCACCAGCCACCTACACGCATCACGCCAGGAACCCCTCCCGCAGCGTCCAGGTGGGTGGTGATGCCACGGTGTTCGTTCCCGCCTACGGGTCACCGTTCGTGTTCGACATCGACGAAGGCCGCCGGTACGCGACGATCGAGGACTTCAGGAACTTCGTGAAGTTGGCGTATGCCAGCCCCCACATGCACCTCTCGGGCGGAACCGTGGTCGAGCCGGTCGACATTCCGGTGCCTGAACGGCACCTCGACATGGTCTATTCCCACCTCAGGTACAGCGACAAGCCGTTCATGGGGTCGGTGACGGCTGCCGAGCGTGCCCAGGACTCGATCGATCTGGCGAAGCTGGTGTTCGGCAACGACTTCGTCGCCGGAAATACCGTCATGACGAGCCTCATCAACGCCTCATCGCCAATGGCATGGGACGCCACGATGCTCGGAGCCGCAGAGGCCTACGCACGCTCGATGCAGGCCACGATGATAAGCCCGTTCATCCTTGCCGGGGCAATGGCTCCGGTGACCGTTGCCGGAGTTGCGACCCAGACCCTGGCCGAGGCACTGGCGGCAATGGCATTCGTGCAGCTGGTCAACCCCGGTGCCCCGGTGGTGTTCGGCTCATTCGCCAGCTCGATGTCGATGCAGACAGGGGCGCCGACCTTCGGGACACCCGAGCCT
>DLRQ01000082.1:0-2327 GCA_002501135.1 Candidatus Neomicrothrix sp. UBA7884 | reverse complement strand
GCCTCAAAGGTGCCAGATGCCCAGGCCGCAGCGGAGAGCATCGCGACCTTTATTCCGGCACTCATGGGTGGAGTCAACTTCATGCTCCATGCAGCCGGTTGGCTTGAGGGTGGTCTGGCAATGGGTTACGAGAAATTCGTCATCGATGCCGACCAGTGCGGGCTGGCCGGCAAGTTGGTGCAGGGCGTGGACCTGTCCGAGAACGGCCTGGCAATGGATGCCATCCGGGAGGTGGGGCCGGGCCAGCACTTCCTGGGCACCGCCCACACCCTGGCCAACTTCGAGACCGCCTTCGCCCGCTCAGAGGTCGCCAACAACGACTCGTTTGAGCAGTGGGAGGAGGAGGGCAGTCTGGATGCCGCTCAGCGGGCGAACGCAATCTGGAAGCAGACACTCTCCGACTACGAGGCACCGGCGCTCGACGATGCTGTCGACGAGGCACTGTTGAACTTCATGGCCCGCCGGCGGGAGAGCCTCCAGAACGCAGCTGGCTAACCAAGCAGGTGGGGTGGAAGGGCTGGGGCATTTGACCTAGGTCGGTCGTTTGGTAGTGGAATCCTCCGGTCGCCACAATCCCACATCGTGAAAGCCTGTCCCGAAGTGTGGGCAAAACCCGGCTACCAGAAGTAGGATCCCACGACCGCGAACACACCGGACACAAAAGAGCGAGAGAACAATGACGTTCCCCTCCGACCTGGAGATAGCACGCAGCGCCGACCTTGTACCACTCAGCAAGGTTGCCGCCGACGCGGGAATACCCGACGAACATCTGGAGCAGTACGGCGATGGTGCCGCCAAGATCAAGCTGGGCGCAGTCGAGGCGATGGCAGACCGGCCAAGGGCCCGATACGTCGTGGTATCGGCAATCACACCGACACCGCTCGGCGAGGGCAAGACCACGACCACGGTTGGCCTCGGCCAGGGTTTCTCACACATAGACAAGCAGGCCACGATCGCCATCAGGCAGCCGTCGATGGGCCCGACATTCGGCATCAAGGGAGGAGCCGCCGGAGGTGGCTACAGCCAGGTCGTTCCCATGGAGTTGTTCAACCTGCACCTGACAGGTGACATGCACGCCGTCACAGCCGCCCACAACATGTGCTCGGCCATGCTCGACGCCCACCTGTTCCATGGCAACGACCTGAACCTCAATCCACACAGCATCACCTGGCGACGCGTACTCGACATCAACGAACGCGCGCTCCGGCACGTGGTCGTGGGACTTGGCGGAAGGCTCGACGGGGTGCCTCGTGAGACCGGCTTTGACATCACCGCCGCATCCGAGGTCATGGCCGCCCTGGCACTGTGCACGTCGCTCGCCGACCTGAGGGCCCGGATGGGCCGCATCGTCGTCGGCTACGACACAGGTGGCACGCCGGTGACAGCCGAGGACCTCCAGGTTGCCGGCGCAATGACGGTGATTCTGAAAGAGGCCATCAAACCCAACCTGATGCAGACCCTCGAGGGCACACCGGCGCTCGTCCACTGTGGGCCGTTCGGCAACATCGCCACCGGCAACTCGTCGATCATCGCCGACCAGATCGGCATCCGAACCGGCGACTACCTCCTGACCGAGGCCGGCTTCGGCGCCGACATGGGTGCCGAACGCTTCTTCAACATCAAGTGTCGCGTCTCAGGTATCGCCCCAGATGCGGCCGTTCTGGTCGCCACGGTCCGTGGGCTCAAGGCGCACTCGGGAAACCACCGGATCATCGCCGGCAGACCCCTGCCCGAGGCACTCCTGGCGGAAAACCCCGACGAGGTCCATCAGGGCGGCGACAACCTGCGCAAGCAGTTGGAGAACATGGCGGTCCACGGGGTGTCACCCGTTGTCGCCATCAACGCCTTCCCCGGCGACCACGACGGCGACATTGCCGCTATCCATGAGATTGCCGACGAGCACGGCGCAAGGGCCGCAGTGTCAACCCACTTCGCCGACGGGGGTGCCGGCGCCGCAGACCTGGCGGCAGCAGTCGCCGAGGCATGTGAGGAGCCGAGCAACTTTGCCGTCCTCTACCCCGACGAGATGCCCCTGCGAGACAAGATCCGGACCGTCGCAGACAAGATCTACGGCGCTGACGGAGTCGACTTCTCGGCCCAGGCCGACAAGCAGATCGACTCCTATGAAGCCAACGGTTTCGGAGACCTGCCAGTGTGCATCGCCAAGACCCACCTGTCGATCTCCTCGGACCCGGCGCTCAAGGGTGCACCCACCGGATGGCGTCTCCCGGTTCGCGAGGTTCGAGCCAGTGTCGGCGCCGGCTTCATCTACCCAATCTGTGGAGACATGAGGACCATGCCGGGCCTTGGGAAGTCACCTGCCGCCG
>DLRQ01000014.1 GCA_002501135.1 Candidatus Neomicrothrix sp. UBA7884 | reverse complement strand
TCTGAGGATGCAACCCACGGATTCACCATCCCGGGCTACAACATCAACCTCAGCCTTGAGCCTGGGGAGACAGCGACGATCGAGTTTGATGCCGACAACAGCGGTGTGTTCTCTTACTACTGCACCGAGTTCTGCTCGGCGCTGCACCTTGAGATGGCCGGGTACTTCCTGGTCGAGCCCAAGTAGTACCGACAAGCGAACCTCCACCTGGGAACCGGATGCATAAGGAGCGATTGTGATCAGTCGACTGATTGACCGCATACTCGGCCCGCGCCGTCCCCAGGTGGAGATCGCTGAACAGCAGTACCTCTACCGGGCCCCCCGCAACCTGTTTATCTCTGCGGCGACCGCCCTAGCGCTATCGATAATGCTGCCGTACTGGGAACTCAAGCTGATTGCCCCGCAGTTCCCCCAAGGCTTGAGGGTGCGAGCCTGGGTCAACCGGCTGGAGGGCGATGTCCACGAGCTGGAAGGCTTGAATCACTACATCGGAATCCCGTCCTTTGAGGATGGTGCAGTCCTCGAGCGCAGCATCGCAATTGCTGGGATCCTCGTCCTCACGGGCCTGCTTCTCGCAGGCGTCTACATCAACAGCCGATGGGTGATGGTGTTTGTAGGACCGGCTGTCCTATTCCCACTGATTTTTTTGGCTGACCTCCAGTTCTGGCTCTGGAAATACGGACACAGCCTTGACCCGAGGGCACCGCTGTCCGGGGCAGTTGGCGAGTTCACACCCCACATTTTCGGGCCTGGCATGATCGCTCAATTCGACACTCTCGCCTGGCCCGGCTTTGGCTTCATGTTGGCAGTCCTAGCAGCCGTCCTGACTGCCTATGGGCTGATAGCCCACAGGCGTGCCTACCGGCCACTCGTCACCGTTGCTTCTGGTGAGGAGGCGGTGGAACAGGCTGCCACTGAGGTGTTGGTGTGACAGGTCTTCGGCGGGCCAAAACGATTCCGGTTCTCACAGCCCTGGTCGCCGGCTTGCTCGCCCTGTCGGCAGGGCCTGCCACAGCAGTCGGAAGCGAACCCGGCGGCCTTCAGACTCTCATCGATGTTGCTGAGCCGGGCGACGTGGTGAAGCTGGAACCGGGCACCTACGACGGCGGGATAACAATCGACAAGCCCCTAACGCTTGTCGGCCAAGGCTGGCCGGTTATCGACGGCCATGGCGAGGGATCCGTAATCACGGTCGTGGCACCTGATGTCACCATTCGAGGTGTTGTGATTGCCAACAGCGGCAACCGCCTGGATCAGGAGAACGCTGGCATCACCTCGGACCTAAGCCCTCGTATCAGGATCATCGAGAATCGCTTCCAGAATGTGCTTTTCGGAATGTTCCTGCGCCATGCCCACGATGCCGAGATCCGTGACAACGAAATCGGCGGCATGGACCTGTTCATCGCCCGACGCGGAGACGGCATCCGGATCTGGCAGAGCTCCGGTGCGGTCGTTGAGGGAAACCACGTAGCCAACGGTCGAGACTCAGTGTTCTGGTTTGCCGACGGAATCACGGTCCGGAACAACCACGTAGAGGATGGCCGCTACGGCCTGCACTTCATGTACTCCGACGGCGCCGTGGTCGAAGGCAATGTCTTGGAGCGCAACTCAGTGGGTGCCTTCCTTATGTACAGCACCGATCTGACCATGGCAGACAACGTGTTCCGTTCGAACCGAGGTCCCAGCGGCTACGGCCTCGGGTTGAAAGATGTTGACGGTCTAGCGGTCAGCGGCAACCGTTTCGTGGAGAACCGGGTGGGCCTCTACGCCGATAATTCACCTAGCAGGGTTGACCTCTACCATCACCTCGAGTCGAACGTGTTCGCCTTCAACAACATCGGTGTGCTTCTCGGATCCACGGTCGCACGCAACATCTTCACCGGGAATGCCTTCATCGACAATGGGGTGCAGGTCGCATCCGACAGCACCGGTGGCCTCCTCGACAACGAGTGGTCCTATCGGGGCGTAGGCAACCACTGGAGTGACTTCGCAGGGTTCGACGCCGACAGTGACGGAATCGGCGACATCGCATACGAGATCGACAACCTCTTCACGGACCTTGTCGAGCGCTACCCGGAGATTGCGTTCTTCACTGGCACTCCGGCAGCGCAGGCTGTTGACATGGCAAGCCAGACTTTTCCCAGCCTCCGACCCGAGCCGATCCTCACCGACGACTCGCCTCTCATCCGGATCCCGGCAATCCCACCTGTACCGATGCCTGCTGAGGCGACATCACGGGTGCTCGTGCTCCTGGCATCGCTGGGTCTGCTCCTTGCGGCACTTGTGGTAATGGCCGGGGGTCGCTTCAGGCTCTCGGAACAGCTCGTTACGGGAGGTACACCGTGATCCGCGTAGAGCACCTGTCCAAGGCCTACAGGCGCAAGGTAGTGGTGGATGACCTCAGCTTCTCGGTTGAGGGGGGCGAGGCTGTGGCCCTGTGGGGGCCGAACGGCGCCGGAAAGACGACGGTGATCAGGTGCCTGCTGGGGCTGGTCGGCTACGAGGGCCTAATAGAGGTCGGCGGTGTCGACGCCCGCACCCACTCCAAGGTGACACGTGGCCTGATCGGGTACGTACCCCAGGAACTCGGGTTCTACGGTGATCTCACCGTCGCCGAGACGCTGGCCCTGTCCAGCGACCTGAGGGGGCTCCCACGTACCCGGATCGGTGAGGTCATCGAGGCCGTGTCCCTCGAGGCTGAGGCCGGCAAGCGTGTCAGCGAGCTTTCAGGCGGAATGCGGCAGAGGCTCGGAATGGCGGTCGCCCTTCTTCCGGATCCACCCGTGCTGCTGCTCGACGAACCCACCTCGTCGCTGGATGTGACGGCCCGTCGACGGATGGTGTCCCTTCTCGACTCCCTGCGTGGACCCGAGCGGGTTCTCGTGATCACGTCGCACAGGGTTGAGGAGGTCGGGATGCTCGTTGACAGGGTGCTCGCCCTCGAGGCTGGACATCTGGTGCACGAGTGCCCACCCGGAGAGCTCGCCGGGCGACTCAACCTGGAGTCCTGGCTGCACGTGGTCCTTCCCTCGGAGCAGACCGTAACTGCACTGGCCCACCTGGCGGCTGCCGGGTTCGATGCCCACGAGAACGGCCACGGTGTGCTCGTCGGGGTTTCACCCGAGGACAAGGTGTCGGCGCTCGGGTGCCTTCGCGAGGGCGACTTCCAGATAATGGACTTCGAGGTGTGGCGATGACCGCGACCGTCACTACTCCCGGATTCTCCACCCCCCGGGTGTTCGAGTTGCGCCCGGTCACCGTGATCGCCCGCAAGGTTGTCCGAGAGGCATCCCGGGATCGCTGGTTCTGGCTCTACTGCGCCGGGTTCGCCGTTCTGGCGGGAGCAATCACGATGACGGCTGTTCCGGACCAGAACCTCATCGGCTCCGGTGGCTTCGGCCGTACGGCTGCATCGCTCGTCGCCCTCGTGCAACTCGTGGTTCCCCTCATGGCCCTTACCCTCGGGGCCCGCTACCTGGCGGGGGAGCGTGACTCTGGAACCCTCGTGTTCCTGCTGTGCCACCCGGTGTCGCGGACCGAGGTCCTGGTCGGCACCTACGTCGGCCTGGCTGCTTCCATGTTCGCTGCAGTATCAACGGGCTTCGGTGCAGCAGGCCTGTTCAGCGCACTCAGGTCGGCACCTACCGACCCTGTGCTGCTGATCCGCCTGGCTGCACTCTCCTGGCTGCTTTCTCTGGCCATGTTGGGCCTGGGGCTGCTCATCAGCAGCACCGTAAAGAGCGCATCAACCGCACTCGGTATGGCCCTGTTCGTCTGGTTGGCCGTGGTCTTCCTCGGCGACCTGGGGGTCATGGGCACCGTGGTGGCTACACGACTGCCCGTCGGTGCCCTGTTCGCAACGGTCATCATCAACCCGGTCGAGGCATTCCGCCTGGCATCGGTTGTGGCTCTGGACGGCTCCCTCGACGCCCTCGGGCCGGCTGGAACGTACGCGGTCGACAGGTTCGGCGACGGCATAGCGACCATCGCCGTCGGGGTGATGGTCGCGTGGACGGTCATATCCGGTGCGGTTGCAGTGCTGGCATTCCGGAGCGGGGACCAGACATGAGCGGCATCAGGAGCCGCAGAGTGGGCATCCTGCTGGCGGGTCTCCTGCTTCTAGCGGGCCTCTTCACCGGGTGCGGTGAGTTGGCTGCCGACGGGATCCCTGAGATCATCGAGGGCCGTTCGGTGTGTGCCGAGTGCGGGATGATCATCGACGATGTTCGAATGGCGGCGGCCTGGCGGCTCCCCGACGGAACCTCGAAGGTGTTCGACGACATCGGCGGGATGCTCGTCGATGGCTACAAGAACGATGAACTGAGTGCCGCCGGCAGGTGGGCCTTCGACTACGGCACCGGTGATGCAGTGCCGGTCGGGTCTGCATCCTTCGTGGTGAGTGGAGACCTCTCGACACCAATGGGCTGGGGGGTTGTCGCCTATGTCCGGGAACAGGATGCACTTGACCTGGCTGTGTCACTGAACGGACACGTTCTCAGTTGGGAGGGCCTTGTAAACGCCCACCGTGAAGGGAACTTGCGGGTTCACGGCCATGACATGGAGGTCGACCACTAGATGCGATACGACAACGGAAAGGTGAAGAGATGAGGATTACGAGGATCATCGCAGGTGCAGTGCTCGCGACCCTGCTGGCCGGATGCGGCGGAGCGTCACCCAGCGGCACCACCGCCCCGGCAACCACAACAGCAGTGGCAGGCGTAGGTGGCGGAGATACGTCGGCCGGTGCCGATGTCTACAAGAGCACCTGCTCGTCGTGTCACGCACCCGACGCCAGCGGCGTCGACGGGCTGGGAAAGTCCCTCGTCGGAACCGACTTCATGTCACAGAGCAGCGATGAGCTGGTCACATTCCTGAAGGTGGGCCGCGGTCCCTCCGATGACGGCAACACCACCGGAGTCCAGATGCCACCGAGAGGCGGCAACCCGGCACTTGGCGATGACGACCTTGTAAACGTGGTCGCATACCTCAAGAGCATCGGGTAGGGATCCGGGTGGGTCTCAGATGAGGCCCACCAGATACCAGAACGGCACCACGGCGCCGACCAGGAGAACCAGGCCACCGAGGTCGAGGGGGGAGCCCTTCGCCATGATCTCGCCTGCAGTGAACAGGCCGGTGTCGTAGGCCAGCATCGTCGGCGGCGTGCCTATCACCAGGGCGAAGTCGATTGACGATGCCAGGGCCACCACCAGCACAAGGGCCACCGGATCGATACCAATCAGGCCGGCCAGGGGGATGGCCAGCGGTATGAGCGTGGCGGCCGCTGCGGTGTTTGAGGCGACCGTGGTGAAGGCCAGCGCCGCTGCCGCAACGGCTGCGATGGCTAGCGGGGTGGGCAGGCCCACCAGGCCGCCGAGCCTCGTTACCAGCCAGTCCGATGTGCCCGTGTCGACCATTGCCACACCGAGGGTGAGGCCACCGCCGAAGGTGATGAGGGTCGGCCATGAAATCCGGGTCAGGTCCACCGGCCTGACCCTTCCCATGAGCGACAGAAGCACTGCCCCCGCCAGGGCGACCATGCCGGTGGCCTGTCCGTGCACGGTCTGTGTGAGCCAGCCGGCCATCACCAGGGCGAAGACGCCCAGAACCTGGACCTGGGCGCCCGTCAGATGGCCAATGGCCTCCATCTCGGAGCGAGCCGCCAGAACCGCCGAGTCGAACCTCTGGCGATCCACGCTCACACCGCTGATTCGCCAGAGGTAGACGCCCAGTAGCGGAAGGAACAAGAACACCATTGGCAGGCCGAAGAGGAACCACTCGGCAAAACCGATCTGTCGCCCGGTGAGATCGTCGATGAACTCGATGGCGAGCGGGTTGGCGGGAGTGCCGATGGCGCTGCCGACCCCACCGATTGTCGATGCGTAGGCAATACCCAGCACGATCGCCTTGCGGTAACTGGTGCTACCGGTGGGCTCAGCCACGGCAAGGGCCACGGGTATGAGAACCGTCACCGCGGCAGTGTTGGACATCCACATGGAGAGGAACGCCGAACCGACAAGCATCGCCGAGAAGAGCATCAGTGGGCTCCTTCCGGCCCAGGAGACAATTGCGGCAGCGGCCAACCTGTCGAGGCCCACCCGGGTCATCGCCTCGGCCATGAGGAACCCCGCGAAGAACAACACGATGATCGGATGGGCGAATGGCGACACAGCTGCACCGGCTGAGGCCGCACCTCCGGCCAGGAGAACTACGGGAATGGTCAGGGACGTAACGTAAAGGGGCACGAGTTCGGTGACCCACAGAACCACCACTGCCCCGAGCAGGGCCAGCACGAGTCCGGAGCCCTGCGGTGGACGGCGGCTGGCGGTAACCCCATTATCGGTCCGGGTGAGGGCCGGAACGATCTGTCGCTCTCCGTCGGGGGTGATGAGCGTTACCTCGACCTCGCCAACAGACAGACTGCCACCGACTCTCGAAACGGTGACGTAGAACGTGTTATCCACCGGCACCCCGCTGGTGGCACGCACGGTGTAGCCGCCGGAGGTGGCCTCGATCGGATCCCCGGAGCCGACCACCACGTTGGTGGTGATGGTGGTCGCATCAACCAGCACCTCGAGACTGCCGTCTCCGATTTCCCAATGGTCAGGTGCAGCGCCGCTGCCGACAACAGCCGCTGCGACAGCTACCCCGGCGATGAGTACCCGCAGAGCCGGGCGGAAGTGGTTTCGAGAGAGCTTTACCACACCACGAGGCTAGGGGAGGTGGTCACACCTGCTCTGAGCCGGTCTCGGCTCAGAGCAGGTCGGCGGCCATCAGGCCTGCACCGAGGGCTCCTGCGTCGGGTCCCAACGCCGCCAGCACCACCTCTACAGGTGGCCGGTGGTCGGAGCCCACGATCATCGGGCCAAGGTGGGTCCGGATCCCGGAGCGCAGAGGTTCACCGATCCGGACGAGGCCTCCCCCTATGACAATCCGCTCCAGGTCCATAATCATCACAAGGTTGGCCACGCCGACAGCCACATGACGGCAGAAGCGGTCGAAGATGCGTGCAGCGTCATGGTCTCCGCCGGCAAGGGCATCGGAGACGTGTTGCCCTGTGATGGATTCGATCGACCCGGCCGTCGCCTCACCAGCAGGAAAGCCACCGGTAGCTGCAGCCTGTCGTCCCATCCGGCCAAGGGCATTGCCTGACCCGAAGTGCTCCCAGGGCCCCTGTCGGCCGGTCACGTGAACCGGCCCGTCGAGATCCACGACCATGTGGCCCGATTCACCGGCAAATCCGCTGGCACCCCGGACCAGTTGCCCGTCAAGGACGAAGCCGGTACCGATTCCGGTGCCAAGGGTCACGAAGCCGAAGTTGTCAGTTCCCCGCCCCGCCCCCATGCGGTGCTCAGCCAACGCACCAGCAGTGGCATCGTTTCCGAGTACGACAGGTCTGCCCACCAGCTTCGCCAGTTCCGGTCCGATCGGAAACTCGACAAGGTCGGGCAGGTTGGGGGAGTAGCGGACAACACCCGATCGGTGTGCAAGGCCCGCCACGGCCAGGCCGACCGCATCAACCGATACTCCGGATCCGGAGCGGAGCCGCTCGATCATCTTCAGGAGAGCCGCAATCAACTGGGTGCCGGTTCCTCCACTTGATATCTGGTCCCGGGCGACGATGCGGTTGTCGGCAGGGTCGATCAATAGGGCACGTGCGTTTGTGCCGCCGACGTCGATTCCAACGATCATGGCGACACAGGCTATGGCAACCCTGTGAACCGAGGACGGGTCGGGTCAGGGCCCTACACGCCATCCACGATGACCGTCGTGCAGCGGGCGTTGGCGTGGCGGATCGCGGCCACCGGTGCGTACTCCTCGGAATCCAGGAAGACCCGTGCTGCGGCCATGTCCGGGAACTCGACTATCACCAGTCGGGTCGGAGCCCACAGGTCGTCCTCCCTCACGTCCAACTCGCCGCCGCGGGCACGGTAGACACCACCGAAGGCCTCCACGAGGGGCGCGGCCAGCGCCTTGTAGCCCTCGTAGGCCTCAGGGTCCAGGATGGATGTGTCCACGATCACGAATGCGCTCATCGGTGTTTCCTCCCGTGTTCTCTCACTTGTGTTTGATGCCGGTCAGGTCCGATAGGGCCTCTGCAGACCGGGAGGAATCGTCGCTGCCAACGCTTCCGGTGATGATCCGTCGGCGAACCGATGCCGAGATGGTGTCGATGGTCAACACGACTCCGACCGTGAGCACCAGGACGGCGCTTGCCGCAGGGAAGTCCCGGAAGACCAGATGGGAGACAAGCTCAGAGCCGACACCGCCGGCCCCGATCATGCCGAGCACGGCGGATGCCCGCACGTTGATCTCGAACCTGAACAACCAGTAGGAACTGATGGTCGACATCACCTGTGGGAACACTGCCCAGCGCATGCTGTTCACCCAGCGGCCACCGGTCGATTCGACTGCCTCAATCGGGCCGGAGTCGATGCTCTCGATTGACTCGGTCGCCCACTTGCCGAGCGTTCCTATGGAGTGGATGCCGATTGCCAGAGTGCCTGCCCAGGGTCCCAGCCCGGTGATCGGGATCAGGATCACCGCCAGGATCAACTCGGGAACAGCCCTGATTGCGTTGAAGAGCTGGCGGATGGGCACCCTGATCCAGATGGGAGCCACGTTGTGGGCGGCCATGAAGGCCAGCGGCAGGGACAGGACGGCGCCGATCACGGTTCCGATCCAGGCGATGTACACCGATTCAAAGACCTTGCCGACCGCTCCG
>DLRQ01000050.1 GCA_002501135.1 Candidatus Neomicrothrix sp. UBA7884 | reverse complement strand
CCATGTATCGCGTGCCACTTCCTCGTCGGGCCAAAAGGCCAGGAGGCACTCGCCGTAGCGTGCGGCCCGCTCGATTGACTTCACACCGCCACCTATCCAGATCGGTGGGTGCGGCTTTTGTATCGGCTTGGGAACGAGGGGAATGTCATCCAACTGGTAGTGCTCACCGTCGAAGGTCACCCGGTCCTCGGTCCACAGGCGGGTAATGGCCTCCAACTGCTCGTCAAAGAGGCGCCCCCGCTTACGGCGATCAACACCGACAGATGTGAAGTCCTCCTCCCACCAGCCCATTGCCATGCCCACGATGAGGCGGCCATCTGAGACCACGTCGAGGGTCGAGAGGTACTTGGCCCACTGATAGGGGGGCAGCAGGGGAGGAAGGATCGAGTTGAAGCCAATCCGAATCGTGTCAGTAGCGGCAGCTAGGATCGGCGCCATCACCAGGCCGTCCAAAATATCCTGGTTAGGGAACGTCTCAAAGAGCCACGACGGCGACATCGTCATGTGCGTCGGCAGGGTTGCCGAGTAAAAGCCCAGGTCCTCGGCCAACTTGACGAGTTCGACGGTCTCGTCCATTGAGGGGCTCTCGGCTCCCCATGGGAACACCATGATGCTCAGATCCGACATTGACGGCATGGCTCTCACCTCCGGTTGCACGGCTATCTCCACGCTGACGCTAGCCGGACACACGGACCCAGATGCCAGTCGAACAGGGTCCTCTTGTCCCATGCCGAAATGGGCGCACCACCGATAGGGTCGCGGTGCCCGTTCACGGCGGGTCGATGACGACAACGGGGCCAGTAAGTCGAGAGGTGTGGCGTGCGGATCGCAGTAACGCGGGAGCGGGGTGTCGGTGAACGCCGTGTCGCAATTTCTCCCGAGGCCGCCAAGGTTCTTGTCGCCGCAGGTCACGACGTGGTGGTCGAATCCGGTGCTGGTTCGGCGGCCGGAATGGACGATGCCGACTATGGGTCAGCCGGTGCCACGATCGCCCCCGACAGGGCCGCCACGGTCGGCAGCGAAGGCCTCGTAGTCAGCGTCCAGGGTCCGACCGACTCGGACGCCCTCGCAGGGTTCACTGAAGACCACGTCGTAGTCGGACTCCTGGATCCCGTCTGGAACCCTGAGGCCGCTAAATCCGTGGCCGCAACGGGTGCAACCTCGTACTCGCTCGATCTCGTGCCACGCAGCACCCGGGCCCAGTCCATGGACGTCCTCTCCTCGACGGCCACCGTTGCCGGTACCCAGGCAGTCCTCACAGCCGCCTACCGCCTGCCCAAACTGATGCCCCTCATGATCACCGCGGCCGGCACTATTCCACCGGCCCGCCTGGTTGTGTTGGGCGCAGGTGTCGCTGGCCTCCAGGCGATCGCCACCGCACGCCGCCTCGGCGCCGTCGTCGAGGGCTTTGACATCCGCGAAGAGGCCCTCGAACAGATCCGATCGGTAGGTGCCAAGTCCATCAGCGTCCCGCCAGCCGAGGACGGTGTCGACCCGGCAGCCCACACCCAGGCTGCACTCACCCCGCACCTCGCCGAGGCCGACATCGTCATCACCGCAGCCCAGATCCCGGGCCGCAGGAGCCCCATTCTCGTCACCGAGACCATGGTCGACGCCATGAAGTCGGGTGCCATGATCATCGACCTGGCCGCCATCCGTGGGGGCAACTGCGAGTTGACCAGAGCCGACGAGGAGGTCGCCCACAACGGCGTAAGCATTCTGGGCCCGACCGACCTGGCATCCGGCTCGGCCTTCTCAGCATCACGAATGTTCGCCAACAACGTCGTCAAGCTGATCGAACTGATTTTGACCGACGACGGAACCATCAACCTCGACACCGATGACGACATCATCGCCGCCATGCTCGTCACCACCGGTGGTCAGGTCGTGCACCCACAGGTCATCGAAGCCGGAGGACCGCAGTGACCCTTCTCATAGCGCTCACGCTGTTCGTGCTGGCCGTGTTCCTTGGCCTGGAACTCATCACCAAGGTGCCGGCCATGCTCCACACCCCCCTCATGTCGGGGTCCAACGCGGTGTCCGGCATCACCCTTATCGGGGCACTGGTGTCGGCCGGCTCAGACCACACTGCACTTACCACCACTCTGGGCTTCGTGGCCGTCACACTCGCCACCATCAACGTGGTCGGCGGCTTCCTCGTGACCAACCGCATGCTCACCATGTTCGCCGGGCGAAAGAAGCGCCGGCCATGACCACCCCCGACATCATCTCGGTCGGATACCTGATAGCCGCCGTCCTGTTCATCCTGGGCCTCAAGGGACTCGGCAGGCCACGCACCGCCCCCCGGGGCAATCTCATGGGTGCAAGCGGAATGCTCCTGGCAGTCCTCGTCACCATGCTGGACCAGGCCATTATCTCCTACCTGGCCCTAGCCGTGGCGCTGGTGATCGGCTCGATCGTGGGCGCCCTGCTGGCCGTCAAGGTCAAGATGACATCCATGCCCGAGCTGGTTGCACTCTTCAACGGCTTCGGAGGCGGTGCATCGGTCCTCGTGGCGATCGCCTCGTTCATAGAGGCCATCGAGCTCGGCAGGGCCGATAACCAGCTCGCCATAGCCGCCGCTGCAACGGCACTCATCGGCGCCGTCACGTTCACCGGTTCGGTCATTGCCTTCTTCAAACTGCAGGAATCGCTCAAGTGGTCGGGCTTCACTGGCCTGCCCCTCGTACGGGTCGTCGTGCTGATCGCGTCCTTGGTTCTGGTCGTCATGGTCGCCGTGGAACCAGACACGAGGGTCTGGCTGTGGGTACTGGTGGCCGCCGGCCTCGTCCTGGGCGTCATCAGCACCGTCGCCATCGGCGGCGCCGACATGCCTGTCGTCATCGCACTCCTCAACGCCTTCTCCGGCGTGGCCGCCTCCACCACCGGCTTCGTGCTCGACAATTCGCTTCTCATTATCGCCGGGTCGCTCGTTGGCGCCAGCGGTCTGATCCTGACCCAGATCATGTGCAAGGCGATGAACAGGTCCATCTTCGAGGTCATCTTCTCTGAGACGCCGGCGGCAACCGCCGGAGGCGGCGATGACTCCGACGTCTACGGAGACCGG
>DLRQ01000094.1:3000-35014 GCA_002501135.1 Candidatus Neomicrothrix sp. UBA7884 | reverse complement strand
TCCTCAGCCACCTCAACAGGCTCTTCAGGCGCGTTCTCGACAGCCTCCACTACCTCAACGACCGCTTCGGCCTCTGCAAGGGCTGAATCAACCTCAAGATCGTCAAGTTCGCTATCTGTCGAATCAGCACCTGCTTCGGTCGGAGTGGATTCGTCGGTGTCAGCTGTTGCAGCCGCATCACCCTCGGCTCCATAGAGCTCTGCCCATGCATCCTGGCCCTCTGAGTCGTCGCCACCTATGTAGTTGCCCTCATCGTCGTAGGCATGCTCTCCGAAGTGCTCCTGGTACTCGGCCGCAACGGTGCCACCCTCGGCAGCCTGCTTGATGGAGAGGCTGATGCGCCTCCGCTGAAGGTCCAAGTCGATGATCTTCACCCACAGCTCCTCAGCCGGGGTAACAACCTGCTCTGGCAACTCGACATGGTGGGCCGACATCTCCGAGATGTGAACGAGACCCTCGATTCCCTCACCGACCTGGACGAAGGCTCCGAACGGGACAAGCTTCGTGATCCGGCCGTAGACGAGCTCGCCGACCTGATGTGCCGTGGCGAACTCCTGCCACGGATCCTGCTGAGTCGCCTTGAGCGAAAGGCTTATCCGCTCGCGGCTCATGTCGATCTCCAGCACCTGCACGTCGATCTCCTCGCCGACGGTCACGATCGAACCGGGATGGTCGACATGCTTCCATGAGAGTTCTGAGACGTGGATCAGGCCGTCCATGCCGCCAAGGTCCACGAATGCGCCGAAGTTCACGACGCTTGACACGACACCCTTTCGGACCTCGCCGGGTCGCAGGTCGTGGAGGAACTCCTCGCGCTGGTCCTTCTGGTTCTCTTCAAGCCATGCCCGTCGGGACAGGACCACGTTGTTGCGGTTCTTGTCCAGTTCGATGATCTTGGCATCGACGTTCGTGCCGATGTATGGCTGGAGGTCACGTACCCGTCGCAACTCGACAAGCGATGCCGGAAGGAAGCCGCGGAGCCCAATGTCAACGATGAGACCCCCCTTCACAACCTCGATCACAGACCCGGTGACCACGCCGTCGGCTTCCTTGACCTCTTCGATCTTGCTCCAGGCCCGCTCGTACTGGGCGCGCTTCTTGGAGAGAACCAGCCGCCCCTCCTTGTCCTCGCGTTGGAGGACCACGGCCTCGATCCGCTCACCCAGCGAGACCACCTCGGTCGGGTTGACACCGTTGCGAATGGAGAGTTCACGCGGCGGAATCACACCCTCGGACTTGTACCCGATGTCGATGAGGACTTCGTCCTTGTCGACCCTTACAACGGTTCCCTCGACAAGTTGGCCGTTCTCGAGGTCCAGCATCGTGGCCAGATAGGCCTCTTCGAGGCTGAGGGTGCCGAGGTCGTTCTCCACGATCTGGCGTGGGGTGTACTCCCCGCTCTCGTCAAAGGTCCCCATGGGAGGGGAGGCGGGTGGGGTCAGGGTCTGCTCGGACACGTGTTCTTCTCGTCGGATAGGGAGATAGGCGGACATGGGCGCCGACGTTGGTCACGTCGAACCGGGAAAGCCTATCGCTGGACGCTCCGAACCCCCTCAGGGGTGGCATCTCACGCCTTTGCGTCCGCCCAGGTGTCTCCGGTGGCCAGGTGCACGTCGAGATCCACACGCAGGTCGAAGGCGCCGGCCATTGTCTGGGTGACCAACTCGGTCACCTCCTCAAGCTCATCCTCGGGGACCTCGAGGATGACCTCGTCGTGAACCTGAAGGATCAGCCGACTGGCGAGACACCGCTCCTCAAGCAGGCTGTCGATTCTCACAAGCGCGACCTTGAAGATGTCTGCTGCCAGGCCTTGGATTCCGGCGTTCATTGCCTGACGTTCGCCGGCCTGTCTCACGTTGAAGATGGGTGAGGCGAGTTCGGGTATGCGCCGCCGCCTCCCAAACAGCGTCTCGGTGTAGCCCTTCAGGCGAGCTTCATCGACTGTGGCGTCCATGTAGGTGCGGACGGCCGGAAAGGCACCGAAGTAGGCGTCGAGGACGCCTGCAGCCTCGTCGTTGGGAACACCGAGGCGCTGAGCCAGCCCGTAGGCCTCCATTCCGTATGCGAGGCCGTATGCGACCATCTTGGCCCTGTTTCGGAGCTCGGTCGTCACCTCGTCGCGCGGCACACCCCAGGTACTGGCTGCCACAGAGGTATGGACGTCGTCGCCTGCCTCGAACGCCGCTATCAGTCCGGGGTCGTTCGCCAGGTGCGCTATGCATCGCAGCTCAATCTGGTTGTAGTCGGCTACCAGAAGGGTGGTTCCTGCCGCAGGCACGAATGCACGCCGAAACGCCTTCCCCATCTCGCTTCTGACGGGGATGTTGTGCAGATTCGGAGCGTCAGAGCTGAGGCGGCCGGTACGGGTGACCGTCTGGTTGAAGGTCGCACGGATCCTCTCGCCCTCCCCCACCTCGGCCAACAGCCCCTCGCCGTACGTCGAGCGAAGCTTCTCGACCTCGCGATACGAGAGCAGAAGTTCGATGATGACGTGCTCCCCTCTCAACTTCTCGAGGGTCGCCGCATTGGTGGAGTAGCCGGTCTTGGTCTTCCTGCCGGGAATGAGACCCAGCTTCTCGAACAGGATCACGCGCAGTTGCTTTGTGGAGTTGACGTTGAACTCCTCGCCTGCCGCCTCATGGATCTCACTGCGGAGCCTGTCGCACTCGGTGGTCAGGTCATCTCGCAGACGGGCCAACTCCTTGACATCGACCCCTACCCCGACCTCCTCCATCTTGGCGAGCACCCGAACGAGCGGCACCTCGACGTTGTCGTTGAGTTGTCTCATTCCCTGTTCGGCGAGGGCCTCGAACATGGGCACAGAAATACACCCGATTGCTGCTGCCCGATGGGCCGCCTCGCTGAATGGATCCCGTGTGTCGCCGTCAAGGTCCAACTGGCCACTCGGTGCGCCCGTGTCGGGGAGGACCATTCGAAGATGCTTTTCGAGAAGGACGTCAAGTTCATAGTTGTTGTCGGTCGGATCAAGCAGGTAGGCGGCCAGTGCCGTGTCCAATACCAGGTTCGTGGTGTCGACACCTATGGCCCGGAGTGACCTCACCAGAGCCTTGCTGTCGTGTGCCAGTACGCCCGGCCCCGTGATCCCGAGGAGAACCCCAAGTGCTGAGCGGACATCTGGCGACTCCAGAAGCTCTGCGGGCACCCACAGGACAGAGCAGGTGTCGGCTGCGCACAGGGCGATACCGCCTCCGATGCCCTCGGCCCGGTCGGAGACGGTTGCCACGGCCACCGGTTGTGCCCCTGCTGCAAGTGCCCCGATTGCCTCAATCGCTGAATCGACATCTGTCGGCTGGCCGACCTCAGCTGAAAGAGCTTCACCTTCAGGTTCACCGTCTGCACCGGATTCACCGCCGAAGTCCACTCCAAGCAGGGCCGCCAGCCGCGTCCGGGCCGTCTGCAGCTCAAGCCTTTCGAACATCTCAGATGCCCGTTCAACGTCAACGGGTCCCAGCATCAGATCGTCAACGGTCAGATCGAGGGGTACATCCCTGACCAGTTCCATCAACTCCTCGTTCTGGCGAGCCAGGTGCTCGTTGTCGTGAAGGTTCTGGCTCAGTTTGGGCGTCTGGTCATCGGCAGCTCCAAAGACCCCGTCCAGACCGCCGTGTTCGTTTATCAGACGTGCTGCGGTCTTCTCGCCAACCCCGGGAACACCTGGGAGGTTGTCGGACTTGTCGCCGCGCAGGGCCGCATACGCGACATACACGTTGGGAAGAACCCCGGTCCGCTCAACGATCCCCTGCTCGTCGTAGAGCGCGTAGTCAGACACACCACGCTTGTTGTAGAGAACCCTGACGTGTGGGTCCTCGACCAACTGGAAGCTGTCACGGTCCCCGGTGACGATCGTTACATCCCGGCCGTCGTCACGCGCAACGGTCGCCAAGGTCGCCAGAACGTCGTCGGCCTCAAACCCCTCAGCGTCGACCGCGACCATTCCGAGGGCCTCAACTAGATCTCGCACCAGCGCCAGTTGTTCGTAGAGGGTGTCATCCTGTTTCTCACGGTTCGCCTTGTAGCTGGGCAGGCGGTCATGACGGAAGGTCGGACCCGGCCTGTCGAAGGCAACAGCGACCCCCTCAGGATCGTGGTCCCGAAGCAGGGTCGCCAGCATCGAGGTAAAGCCGACGACTGCATTCGTCATCTGGCCCGATGCCGTGATCAGATCAGGCGGCAGGGCGAAGAAGGCCCGATAGGTGAGGGAGTTGCCGTCAAGCAGCATCAGGCCGGGCATCAGCCGACCCTATCCCCGCCGGCGATACACAATCGGCCACGCATTTGGCGTCGGCCTCTCAGGGCCTGAGGCCGTCCTCCAGCACCCTGCGTGCCACGTCGGCCATCGTCGCCCGGCCTGACATCGCTGCCCTCTGGATGAAGCGGAATGCTTCGGCCTCCTTCAGCCCGGCCTCGTCTGTCAGAACGCCCTTGGCCCGGTCGATCAGCTTGCGCGCCTCGAGACGATCGGCAAGGGTCACCGCCTGGTCGGTGAGGGCACGCATCTCACGGTGTCGTACACGGGCGACCTCGACTGCAGGCACCAGGTCGCTTCGCTGGAACGGTTTCACCAGGTAGGCGAGAGCCCCTGCCTCGATGGCACGATCGATCAGGTCCCTCTGACTGAAAGCCGTCAGGATCACCACTGCTGCATCATGGGATGAGGCGATGCGGCGGGCGGTTTCGATCCCATCAAGGCCCGGCATCTTGATATCGAGGATCACAACGTCCGGGTTGTGTTCTGCCACCAATTCGACTGCGTCGTCACCGCGCGCTGTGTCCCCGACCACGTCGTAACCCTCCTCGATGAGGGTCTCCTTCAGGTCCAGCCTGATTATCGCCTCATCCTCGGCGATGACGACCTTCACCCTGTCCGCCACCTCAGCGACCCTGCGTCAACTTGTCGAGCAGGTCGTCCTGACTCGACTCCAGGCGTTCGATCTCAAACAGAATGTCTGCTCGGTGTCGTTCCATCGCCCTGGCGTGACGATCGGCTCCCCTGTGCTCCCGGTCTGCGAGTGCAGTCTCGGAAACGAGCGCACGGACACGCGCCTCGTCAGCCTCCTCGGCGAAGTGGGCCATCTGTTCATCGGCCACGGCCAGATCCGAGCGCAGACGTGACAGGCGTTCAGCGATCTCAGAGAGCCGCCTCTCGATAACTGGTCCTGGCATCTGTGCACCTGGGCCTCTGCCCAATCAGCCCTTCTCTTCAACTGGTTGTGCCCGGGGCGGGACTTGAACCCGCACGACCTTTCGGCCAGAGGATTTTGAATCCTCCGCGTCTGCCAATTCCGCCACCCGGGCTCGACACGAAAGTCTACCGGTAGCCCCTGTTGCCCCTGCATGCGCCGTATCTTCAGCCATAACCGCTACTCCGTGCTTCCGATACGCCGCGGAACGCGCCACACTGTGCTGGTGCAACCCCCGGAGAGAGCCCACCCATGATCGTGTTCACGTACTCCGGTCAGGGGTCCCAGAAGCCGGCAATGGGTGCTGCCTGGGCGAGTCACCCCTCCTGGGAACTTGTTCAGGAGGCCTCCGATGCAACTGGTCGTGATCTGGCCAAACTGCTCCTCGATGCCGACGCCGACGAACTCAGAGACACACAGAACGCCCAGATAGCGACTTTCCTGATCAGCATGGTGATCCTGGATGCCGTCGAACGTGTGGGCGTCGACGCGGCTGGCCACGCTGGCCACAGCCTCGGGGAGTACACCGCTCTCACTGCTGCTGGAGCACTCGATTTCGGCGATGCGGTCTCCCTTGTCTGCGAGCGGGGTGCTGCAATGAAGGTGGCGGCCGCTGAGCAGGCCGGAACAATGGCCGCTGTACTCGGCCTCACCAACGAGGCCGTTGAAGATGCCTGCGACTCGGTGACCGGCGACGTCTGGGTCGCCAACTACAACGCACCGGGCCAGGTCGTCCTGGCCGGGTCACCGGCCGGTGTGGCTGACGCCGGTGACGCAGCTCGTGCCCTCGGCGCCCGCAAGGTCGCTCCTCTGGAGGTATCGGGTGCGTTCCACACCCCGTTCATGGCTCCTGCCCGCGAGAGGCTCAGCGATGCGCTCGCTGCTATTGACCTCCGCAGACCCGAAGGTCTGGTGGTGGCCAATGTGGATTCCACCGGCCACGAGAATCCTGAGACATGGCGGGCGCTGATGAACGCCCAACTCTGCAGCCCGGTCAGGTGGAGCCAGAGCCTGCTGACATTCGCCGATGCGGGCTTCTCGACGTTTGTGGAGTTGGGTCCCGGCAATGTCCTGACCGGACTCGTCAAACGAACCCTCCCCGATGCGACCCGCCTCGCCGTCAACACCCCAGAGCACCTCGACCGACTCCTCGACACCCTCGCTGCTCCGCCTGCAGACACAGTCGACCGCGTCGACAGCCACGAAGGCGAGCATCTGTTCGCAACCGATCGGCTGGTTGTCAGCCCCGGAGCAGGGATCTTCACCCCTCTCTCGACTCTTGAGGTCGGGTCAGAGATCGGAGCGGGGACCCTCCTCGGCCATATCGGCGAGTTAGAGGTTCGATCCTCGTTCTCAGGTGAACTGATGGCATGGCTGGCGGTCGACACCGAGCGCGTCACATCCAGCCAACCGATCGCCTGGTTGCGGTCCGGATGATTCGATCAGAGGTCACCTCAAACCAGCACAGGAGGCTGAGATGAGCAGGGTTGTTCTTGTAACCGGCGGCAACCGTGGTATCGGCCTGGCATGTGCAACCGCCTTCGCCGCACAGGGCGACAAGGTGGCTGTGACATGTCGTGGCGAGCCTCCCGCCGAGGTGCTCGAGGCCGGCCTGTTGGCCGTGCCCTGCGACATAACCGACCCCGACCAGGTGGATGCTGCCTTCATACACGTCGAGGAGGAGTTCGGCCCTGTCGAGGTGCTGGTGGCCAACGCGGGCATCACCCGAGACGGCCTCGTCCTACGAATGAGCGACGATGACTTCACGGACGTCATCGACACCAACCTGATCGGTTCCTTCCGTGTGGCCCGACGGGCCGTAAAGGCGATGATGCGGGCCCGCTGGGGTCGGATCATCCTCGTCTCGTCGATCGCCGGCCGTATCGGACAGACAGGACAGGCCAACTACTCGGCGTCCAAGGCCGGACTGGTTGGACTGGGCCGTTCGCTGGCAAAGGAGTTCTCCAGCCGCGGCATCACGGTGAACATCGTCGCACCGGGCCCGATCCTCACCGACATGCTGGCCGCCCTGCCTGAGGAGCAGCAGGCCTCCTATGCCGAGGCCGTGCCTTTGGGACGCCTCGGCCAACCGGGCGAGGTCGCCGAGGTGGTCCGCTTCCTGGCCTCTGACGGAGCCGCCTATGTCACCGGAGCTGTGGTCCCCGTAGACGGCGGGCTCTTCATGGGATAGGGATCTGATTCGAGCCTCCTCTGTCGGTAGTCGGTCGTCTCTCAGGCCCTTCGCCTCTAGGGTGGGGCGATCCCCATCAGTGATCAGGAACGGAGCCCGGTGTGAGTGACGAGAACTTTGAACGATTCAAGAAGTGTGCAGTCGATGTGCTCTCAGTCGAAGAAGGCCAGATAACCCCTGAGGCCAGTTTTGCCGACGATCTGGACGCCGACAGCCTCGACCTTGTCGAGTTGGTGATGGCCCTCGAGGAGGAGTTCGACGTAACGGTTGAGGAAGAGGAACTTGAGGGCATCACCACTATCGGTGGAGCCTTCACGCTCATTACCGGCAAGCTCTGATGCCCGGTCGTCGGGTCGCCGTTACCGGCATGGGGGTGGTGGCCTCCTGTGGTATCGGCACCGAGGCGTTCTGGAACGGCCTCTGCGGGCCCGCCCCGGTAGGTGAGCGGCGCGTCCTGGACTTCGACCCGACACCCCACTTCGACAATCCGAAGGAGGTACGGCGGGCCGACCGCTGCACCCAGTTCGCCATTGCCGCCAGCGACATGGCACTCGCCCAGGCCGGCAACCTGATCGCTGACCCGCTACGCCGTGGGGTCCTGATAGGCACCGGAATCGGCGGAATCGAGACCCTCGAGACCCAGATAAAGGTCATGGTCGAAAAGGGTGAGCGCAGGGTGTCCCCGTTCCTCGTGCCGATGATGATGCCGAATGCAGCACCAGCGGCGGTTTCGATGCGTCACGGCTTCCAGGGACCTGCTGAAAACACCTGTACAGCATGTGCAGCGGGCACCCACGCCATAGCCAACGCCGCTCGCATGATCGCCTACGACCGCTGCGATGTTGTCCTAGCCGGTGGCAGCGAGGCCCCGTTCGTACGGACCGCCATTGCCGGCTTCACCAATATGACCGCACTGTCCTCTTCCGGGGTATCGCGTCCGTTCGATGCCGACCGGGATGGCTTCGTAATGGGCGAGGGTGCAGGCGTTCTCGTCCTCGAGGAGTGGGATATGGCAGTCCAGCGGGGGGCCACCATTCTCGCCGAGGTGCTGGGTGGGGCCAGCACCGCCGACGCACATCACATCACAGCGCCTTCACCCGGCGGGGTGGGAGCAATCGCCTGCATGGAGCTTGCGCTCGAAGAAGCCGGTATCCCACCTGAGGCGGTAACACACATCAACGCCCACGGAACCTCCACCCCTCTCAACGACATGGCAGAGGCCGAGGCCGTCAACAAGCTGTTCGGGTCGTCGGGCCCCCTCATGACCTCCACCAAGGGGATTACAGGTCATGCACTCGGCGCCGCCGGAGCGCTCGAGGCCGTTGCGGTTGTTATGGCCATGAAGAAGGGTCTTGTCCCGCCAACAGCGGGCTTTGCCACCCCTGACCCTGAGATGCCCCAGGTCAACCTCGTGACCGGTGAACCGGCAGCGTGGACTCCGGGGCCTGCCCTCTCAAACTCCTTCGGCTTCGGTGGCCACAACGGAAGCCTGGTGCTGGGTCCGGCCTGATCTTCGGTGAGCTGCGAGGCGATTCCGGCCGTGTCTCAGGCTGAGGCAAAGACGAACAACAGGTCGCATTCGCATGCAATCTCGCCAGCCACCGATGCCGTGCCGCTACCACGACCGGCAAGCCTGGACTGCCTACCTAGTTGAACCTCGAGGTCCAAGCGGTCACCGGGCAGCACCTGTCTGCGGAACCGAACCTTCTGGATTCCCCCGAAGAGGGCGAGCCTCCCGGCGAACTCCGGGGCACTGAGGAGTGCATAGGCCCCCAACTGGGCTATTGATTCGCACATCAGCACGCCGGGGAGTGTTGGGCGACCCGGAAAGTGGCCGGAAAAGAAGGGTTCCTCTCCCGTCAGGTCCCAGAAGCCGGTCGCTCCGACGCCGGGCTCAACAGCCTCGACACCGGTGAGAAACAGGAACGGATCCCTGTGGGGTATTACCTCACAGGGTGCTGGCAGGCCCTCAGCGGTCATCTGTCAGCACCTTGTGGCAGTTGCAGGTGGCGATTCCCCGGGATGGCAACGCGTGCCATCCCGAGGGTCCACCGGTTCCCGGTTACCAGGAAGAGGCTGGTGCCTCTGCTGCAGCCGGGGCGCCACCACTCTTGGCGGCGGCCTTCAACTTGGAGCCAACCGAAACTTTGCAGGCCTTCGTGGCGGGCACATGAAGTGCCTCGCCTGTCTGCGGGTTGCGGCCCATACGGGCATTGCGTGTCACCTGCTCAAAGGAGAGCCAGCCCGTAATAGAGAGCTTCTCCTCTCCGGCAGCCACAACATCGGCCACGACATCCAGGAAGGCGTCGAGGCAGTCGCCGGCGTCCTTGTTGGACATCCCAGCCTTTCCTGCCATTGCAGCGATCAGATCGCTCTTGTTCATCGACCATCTCCTCTTTTGGCTATTGGATGGGCGAACCCACTCCTTGGTCAAATGACACGCTTCACGGTTTTTGCTCCCATGTCAAGCATTTACGGCTTTCGGAGCCCCTGCATGGCCTGAGATTCCGGGCATCTCATCCTGCTCGCCGAGGGTTCGTCAAATCACAAGGAGCTCTTCATGCGTCAAGATCCGATCGATTTCCGTTGCCGAACGGCTTGTTGGTAGTCAGTGCTCGACGTCGAGAGCTTCCCTGAACCCTGCGACCAGTGCTGCAACCCCATCCGGACCTGCGCCGTCGAGCATCCGCTGGACAACGGCAGACCCGACGACCACCCCGTCTCCGTACCCGCTCACCTCCACGGCCTGTTCGGGGGTTCCAACCCCCACGCCGACCAGCACGGGTCGCTCGGTCACCGCCTTGAGGCGTTCAGCGATGGTGCAGGCACTTGAGGCCAGCTCGGTCCGAACCCCTGTCACCCCGAGCAGGCCCACTCCGTAGACAAAGCCCCGCGAACGCTCACAGATGAGGGGCAGCCGCTCATCGGGGGTGGTGGGTGCCGCCAACAGGATGGTCTCGACTCCGCAGGCGTCGGCTGCCTCGGCCCACGGGCCGGTCTCCTCAAGTGGCAGATCAGGAAGGATGCAGCCCGACACTCCAGAATCGGCCAGCGCGGCAGCGAACCTCTCGAGACCCATCCGGTAGGCGATGTTGTAATAGGTCATGACCACAAGTGGCAGGCCGACGTCGAGGCCCCTCAGGGAGCCGAGGATGCCCGGCGGCGTGGCTCCGGCACCAAGAGCCCGGTCATTGGCCTCCTGGATAGTAGGTCCGTCCATCACCGGGTCCGAGAACGGTATTCCGACCTCGATCACGTCGGCTCCGGCGGCGGCAACTTCTTGAATGGTGGCTGTCCAATCTTCACCGAGGCCGCCGGTTATATACGGCACCAGACACCTTCCCCCGCCGTCAAGGCGTGCGCGTAGTGCCGTCTCAACTGGCCCGAGGCCGGTCATGAGAGGATCTCCATCATCTGGCCGACGTCTTTGTCTCCGCGGCCAGAGAGGTTCAACAACACGGTTCGACCCGCCAGGGCTTCCCTCTCACGGGACACCCACGCCAGGGCATGGGCCGGCTCGAGGGCTGGAATGATGCCCTCTGTCCTGCTCAGCATCTGGAAGGCCTCTATGACCTCTTCGTCGGTCACGGACTCATACCGGGCACGCCCTGTTGCTGAGAGGTGGCTGTGTTCTGGCCCGACCCCCGGATAGTCGAGACCGGCGCTGATGGACTCGGCCTCCAGCACCTGTCCGAACTCGTCCTGCATCAGGTACGAGGCTGAGCCGTGCACCACTCCGGGTACGCCCCTGCCAACCGCCGCACCACCGGCAGGTTCAACACCAACCAACTCCGCATCGGTATCTGCGAACCCGGAGAAGATCCCTATGGCATTTGAGCCACCGCCAACACTGGCGCAGACAACGTCGGGCACGCCTCCGAGAATTTCCTGGCACTGCCGGCGGGCCTCGGTGCCGATCACCTCCTGGAAGGTTCTGACCATGAACGGGTACGGGTGTGGACCCATCACAGACCCGAGGCAGTAGTAGGAGGACTCGACGGTTGCCACCCAGTCCCTCATCGCCTCGTTGATTGCATCTTTCAGGGTGCGGCTGCCCGACATGGCCGTCAGCACCTCGGCCCCGAGGAGCCGCATTCGAAAGACGTTCAACTCCTGACGCCGTACGTCAAGCTCGCCCATGTAGACACGGCACTCCATTCCGAGAAGCGCTGCAGCCGTGGCGGTCGCCACCCCGTGCTGTCCGGCACCGGTTTCTGCCAGAAGGCGATTTCGGCCCATTCTTCTGGCCAACAGAGCCTGCCCGAGGACGTTGTTGATCTTGTGGGATCCGGTGTGGTTGAGATCTTCACGTTTCAGGAGAAGGCGTAGGCCAAGCTCGTTGGACAATGTGGGGCACTCCGTCACAGGCGAGGGACGGCCCGCATAGTTGACGAGAAGGCCGTCCAGTTCAGCCCTGAACGCCGGATCGGCCCACGCCTCGTTGAACGCCTCTTCGAGTTCCTGACAGGCGGGGACGAGGGTCTCGGGCACGAAGCGTCCGCCAAAATCGCCGAAACGGCCATCTGGAGTGGGGTCTGAAAGTGTCATTCCTCGGTCTCCCAGTCGAACGGTCGGGGCCTCTGGCTCCTATACGGGGCCGCTGCTGGCTTCGCTGAGCGTGCCGCCTCGATGAACGCCCGGAGCAGACGTGGATCCTTTCGGCCAGGCACGCTCTCGACTCCGCTTGAGACGTCAACCCCGTACGGGTCTACACGCTCGATGGCCGACGCCACGTTTGTGGAATCCAGTCCGCCGGCGAGGATCATCTGCCTGTTGTCGGGGGCACCCTCGGCAAGACTCCAGTCGAACACCTCACCGGAACCCGGCAGCGGTGAGTCCAGAAGCAGCAACTCGGCTCCAAAGTCGTCGAAACGCTCCAGATCGGGAGACCCTGCAGCCAGTGCCCTGATAGTCACCGGGATGCGTTCGGAGATCCAGCGGCAGTCCTCGGGCTTCTCGTGGCCATGCAGCTGAGCCGCTCGGAGCCCGATTCCATTCACCACCTCGACGACCCGTTTGGCGCTCTCATCTCTAAACACGCCCACCGTCATGATGTCAGCCGGTAGCTGCCTGACGATGTCTCTCACGATCGGTACAGCGACCTGGCGGGTCGACGGAGCAAACACAAAGCCGACGGCATCAGCGCCGAGAGCGGTGGCGAGGAGGGCGTCCTCCTCGCGTGTGATGCCGCAGATCTTCACGAACATGGGGCGACGCTACCCTGCCCGCGTCCCGCAGGACCCTGCAGCCACCAGGTCCGCCACAGCCCCGCTCCGGTCGCCAGAGGTGACCAGCGACTCTCCCACCAGGACTGCCCTGAAGCCGGCGTCGTAGAGCGCAGCAGCATCCTCCTGGGTCCTGACCCCGGATTCCGCCACACGCTCCACCCCAGCGGGGATGCAGGCTCCGACTCGTCGGGCCCGGTCGGAATCGACCTGGAAGGTGTTCAGGTCGCGCTGGTTGACGCCTACTAGGTCTGCCCCTGCGGCCAGTACCCGTTCCAGTTCGGACTCGTCATGCACCTCGGCAAGGGAATCCAGACCCAGTTCCCTCGCAAGGGCCAGAAAATCGGACAGCTCGGAGTCGTCGAGGGCCGCGGCAATGAGCAGCACAGCATCGGCTCCCATGAGCGCGGCATCACACACGTCGCGTGGATCCACGGTGAAGTCCTTGCGCAGGACCGGGAGCGGTACTGATCCTCTGGCCGACCGGAGATCCTCTACAGAACCGCCGAAGTGGTCCTGATCGGTGAGGACGGAGAGACAGGTGGCTCCTCCAGCCATGTACGCACCTGCGGTCTCGGCCGGATCAAGGTCGATGGCCAGATCACCGCGCGAAGGCGACCTGCGCTTGATCTCGGCGATCACCGCCATGAGGCCCGCGTCAAGAGACCGGATCGCATTACGAAACCCCCGTGGCTGTGCGAACTGCCCGGCCTCGTCGATCAGGGCATCAAGGGAGCGACTGTCGCCGGCTGCAATGGACCGGTGGTGGTCAAGAATCTCATCAAGGTAGGTGCCCACGTACTGAGGCTAACCAGAGCCCGAACGGGGACGCCGGTCATTTGGGGCACCAGCACCCTTGTCATCAACTCCTAACCGTTCCATCACATTGATCGGGCATCATCAGGCGGGTGAACACGCCACCTGGCGTGCCAGCATGGAGAGGTCATGTCGGAACAGGCTGTGGTAGTGGTGGTCGAGGATGACCCGAACATCGCCGATCTCGTCGATATGTACCTGCGCCGCGATGACCACCGCGTGTACCTGGCGTCCACCGGTGAAAAGGCCCTTGAGGTGATCGGTCAGCGCTCCCCCGACCTTGTCATTTTGGACATCGGCCTCCCGGGTGAGATTGACGGATTCGAGTGCTGTCGCAGGATTCGGGCTGAATCTGATGTTCCCGTGATCATGCTGACCGCACGCGATGACGAGATCGACCGGGTGATCGGCTTCGAGTTGGGTGCCGACGACTACGTCACCAAGCCCTTCAGCCCCCGGGAGCTGGCTGCCCGGGTAAAGGCCATTCTGCGACGGTCGGGCACACCCCGTGAGCCTGTCGGTGGCGTGCACAAGTTGGGTGACGTCCTTGTCGACACGGCCCGCCGCGAGGTCCTTCTCAACGGCGAACCGGTTTCCCTGGCATCCCAGGAATTTTCCCTGCTGCTCTTTCTCCTCGAGAACAGGGGCCTTGCCCTCAGCCGGAGGCAGCTCCTGGGCGGTGCATGGAAGGTCGACTGGGTCGGAGACGAACGGACCGTCGATGTCCATGTTCGTCAACTACGGCGCAAGCTCGGGACCGACCTACCTCTCGAGACCATTTCCGGGCTCGGGTACCGGCTGGGATGAGGTCAGCCTGATGCGAAGACGCCTGCTCACGGCCCTGGTTGGAGCCGTTGCCGCCGCGCTGCTGGCAGTCGGCGTCGTCACCGTCATCCTCGTCAGGCTTGCTGCCTATGAGATCACCGTCGAACATCTCGAGAACAGGGCCACCACCCTCGCTACCGTCATTGGTGAGTCGATTGCTGCCGATTCACATGTGCCGCTCGCAAGGGGACGCATGCAGCGGCTCAGCAGGTCTCTCGATGTCGAAAATATCGGGGTCCTCCTCCTGATGCCCCATCCCTCCATGCCGCCACAGATCCTGGCTGACCTGCCCGAGGGTCTAACGCCAGCCGACCTTGATCCCGATGTTCTGATTGCCACGGGCACGAGTAACGGTCGAGTTGCTGACAACGCATGGGCTGCGTCCACCTACTCCTCCGAGGAGAGACAGTCTCCGATCATCATCGTCGTGGTTAGCAGCGGCCTCTTCGCCTCCCTGGGACCCTCTGGTCAGTGGTTCCTTGTTGCAGCGGCCGTCACCCTCGCCGGCGCGGCGATCATGGCCGTACACCTGAGCCGGAGCCTGGCCGCTCCGCTCGTGGAAGCAACCGAGGCCACCCTGCGCATAGCCGGCGGTGAACTGGAAACCCGTCTACCCGATCCACCGCCCGACAAGCTGGACGAACCGGCCGAACTGGCGAGGGCCGTGAACGCCATGGCGGAGAGCCTCGAGAGATCCCGGGGCCTTGAGCGCCAGTTCCTGCTGTCCGTGTCCCACGACCTACGAACCCCGATGACCTCGATACAGGGCTACGCCGAGGCCCTCAGCGACGGCACCATCGACGATGCACGCCGAGCCGGTGGCGTCATCCTCGACGAGGCCCGGCGTCTGGACCGCCTCATCCACGATCTCCTGGACCTGGCCAGACTTGACTCCAGGCGTTTCAACCTCGACCTGCATCCGACCGATGTCGGGGCTGCAACCGAGCGGGTCGTCGACGGGTTCGTCCCCGCTGCCTCGGGTAGCGGTGTGGAACTGAATGTCTCATCACCAGCGGATCCCGTGATTGCCAGAATCGACACCGACCGTTGGGGTCAGGTTGTAGGCAACCTGATAGAGAATGCTGTACGCCACGCATCGGGCCGGGTCGACATCGAGGTGACCGGCAGCCCGGTGCATATCCACCTGAGCGTCACCGACGATGGCCCCGGGATCGACGCCGAGGACCTGCCACACGTGTTCGAGCGGCTCTACGTGTCCAAGAGGAATCCGGCCAGCCAGGAATCGGGATCGGGTCTGGGCCTTGCCATCGCCCGGGAACTGGTTCAGGCCATGGACGGAACCGTCTCAGCCGGCTCATCGCCGGGTGGGGGTGCCTGCCTGACGGTCACGGTTCCGGCGATGTCCTGAAGGCATCGCTCGCCCTGCAGCGGTCAGTCGGCTGCTGACCGGGTAGCGGTCATACGACGGGCCGCAGGAACAGCGACAAGCAGCGCCCTGGCCTTGTTGCGGCACTCCTCGTACTCGGACTCGGGCACACTGTCGGCGACAATTCCGGCTCCAGCCTGAACTGATGCGACTCCGTCCTTGACAAGCATGGTGCGGATTGCAATAGCCGTATCGATGTTGCCTGAAAAGTCGAAGTAGCCGATCACGCCGGCATAGGGCCCCCGCTTTACCGGCTCCAACTTGTCGATGATCTCCATCGCCCTCACCTTTGGCGCTCCCGAGACTGTGCCGGCAGGCAGCGTCGCCCGCAACACGTCGATCGGGGTGCAGCCGTGAGCCAGGTCTCCGGCGACCTGGCTGGTCAGGTGCATCACGTGGCTGTACCGCTCGAGGGTCATCATCTCCTCGACCTCCTCAGAGCCGAACTTCACCACACGACCGACGTCGTTTCGGGCCAGATCCACGAGCATCACGTGTTCAGCCCGTTCCTTGGGATCCTCAACGAGCTCAGCTGCCATCCGGCGGTCGTCGGCCTCGGTGCTGCCACGCCGCCTGGTGCCTGCAATCGGCCGTGAGACGACGCGCCCATCGAGGAGCTGGACCATCGGTTCCGGCGAGGAACCCACGACGGTCATGTCGGGGTAGCGCAGGAAGTACATGTAGGGACTCGGGTTGATCTGTCGCAACACCCTGTACACGTCAAAGGGCTCTGCATCGAGCTCGACGTCAAAACGTTGAGACAGCACAACCTGAAATATGTCGCCGGACAGAATGTGTTCCCTGGCTGCCTCCACGGCAAGGCAGTAGTCGTCTCGGCTCATGGTCGAGGTGGTCTCCGGGGCCTCATCGGCCTGGTCGGGAGGCATCACCAACGGCTCGTCAAGCGGGAGCGCTCCAGCGGCGGCGAGCCTGTCGAGCCGGCCCTGGGCCTCGGAGTAGAGCGAGTCCAGTTCAGTCCCATCGGCGGAGTCGGGAACCACCACGTTCGCAATCAGGACCGCCCTCTGCCTCCAGTGGTCTATCGCAACCATGTCGCCGATGACAGACATCACGCCGTCGGGAAAGCCCCGGTCGTCGGGAGGTACATCTGGCAGGTGCTCGACCTCGCGCACCACGTCGTAGCCGAGAAAACCCATCAGGCCGCCATGGAGTGGCGGCAGGCCCTCGATTTCGGGCGACCTGAAGTGTTCGAGGAGACCCTGCATCGCCACCAGGAGACCGTCGTCAACGCTCACGCCGTCGGGGAGCGCTCCCTCGGAAGCGAGAGAGCCACCCGCCAGGGTGAGGGTTAGAGAGGGGTTTAGGCCGATAAACGACCAGCGGCCCCAGGTTTCAGCCCTGTCGACACTCTCGAGCAGGAAGCCGTTACCGTCTCCGACGCAACGGGTGAACAGCGCCACCGGGGTGGTCAGATCGGCGAGCAGTTCGCGCCAGACCGGAACGACACTGTGGGAGGCGGCCAGTCGACCGAACTCCTCTCTACCGGGACCGTCCACGTGATCAGGTGCCGTCGTCGCCGAACGGGCTGAAGAAGCAGGTGTACTCCCCTGTGTGGCAGGCACCGTTGCCCTCCTGGTCGACCACGAACAAGAGCGTGTCGCCGTCGCAGTCGAAGTAAGCCTCGCGCACGTACTGCCGGTCGCCCGAGGTCTCGCCCTTGCACCAGTACTCCTGGCGGCTACGGCTCCAGAACCAGGTTCTCCCGGTCTGAAGCGTCTGGGCCAGCGAGTCGGCGTTCATCCAGGCCATCATCAGTACACGGCCGGTGTCGGCCTCTTGGACTATTGCGGGCACGAGGCCGTCGTCGTTGTATTTGACAGCAGCCAACTGTTCCGCCGAAGCGGAAATCGGCCTGCCGTGACAGCTTGTTGGGTCGCTCATTGCCTCAGCCTACGTTCACGCCGATGTCACGCGAAGTGCATTTGACGGGCCCGTCGCGATGCAGAGCGATCAGAGGTAGAGGCCGGTGCTTCCCTCTTCGAGACGCTGGGCAGCCACGGCGTGGATGTCACGTTCGCGCACGATGATGTAGTCGAGGCCCCGCACCTCCACCTCGTAGCGGTCCTCAGGGTTGAACAGCACCTTGTCGCCGATCTCCATGGCCCTGACATTGGGCCCCGTTGCGATCACCTCGGCCCAGGCCAGGCGCTTGCCCATCTGGGCAGTCGCAGGAATGAGAATTCCGCCCGATGAACGCCTTTCACCCTCTGCTCCGTCGATGCCGACCAGTATCCGGTCGTTGAGCATCTTGATTGGTAGTCCCTCGGCGTCAGAGGGGCCCGGAACTGCGGCTATCGCTGGTTTGTCCACCGGGGGAACGGTACCCAGCGGGGCGGCCATTGTGCGGTGCACTCAGGAACCGGCAGGTCGGACGGCCACCCCGGCTTCCACCATGTGGGCCTTTGCCTCGGCAATCGTGTGCTCACCGAAGTGGAAAATGGATGCGGCCAGCACCGCATCGGCCCGACCTTCAACAGCCCCCTCAACCAGGTGGTCGAGGCCGCCCACCCCTCCGCTGGCAATCAGGGGAACGCTGACCGCGCCGCCGACAGCAAGAAGCATCGGAATGTCAAACCCGTCACGTGTGCCGTCGCTGTCCATGGAGGTCAACAGGATCTCGCCTGCTCCCAACTGGTCGGCCCTGGTGGCCCATTTGACGGCATCGAGACCCGTCGGCGTTCTACCGCCGTGGATGAACACCTCAAAACCGCTATCGATCTCACTGTTGCGTCGACCGTCAACGGCCACGACCACGCACTGCTCCCCGAACTCGGCAGCCAGTTCACCGATCAGGTCCGGCCTCTCGACGGCCGCGGTGTTGACCGAGACCTTGTCGGCTCCTGCACGCAGGATGGCCCTGGCATCCTCGACGCTTCGGATCCCGCCTCCGACGGTGAAGGGTATGAACACCTCCTCGGCGGTGTGGCGAACCATGTCGATGGTGGTCTCCCGGGAATCAGAGGAGGCCGTTATGTCGAGAAACACCAACTCGTCGGCACCTTCCTCGTCGTAGCGCCGCGCCAACTCGACCGGGTCACCGGCATCGCGCAGGTCGATGAAGTTGACCCCTTTAACCACCCGTCCGCCGTCGACGTCGAGGCAGGGGATGACCCTCACGGTTCTCATGTCTGCGCCATCGCCCTGACAGCATCTTCAAGGTCGACCGTTCCCTCGTAGAGGGCCTTTCCGAGGATTATCCCGCCGATGCCACTGCCGTCTTCTCTCAGAGCGGCAAGTGCCACCAGGTCATGAAGTTGCCCAACCCCACCGGATGCGATCACCTCAACGTCTGTTTCCCGGAGAGCAGCGCGCAGGAGGTCGGTATCGGGGCCTTCGAGGGTGCCGTCCCTGTTGATCTGGGTAACGACGAAAGCGTCAACTGATGCCGGATCAAACAGTCCGATTGCGTCAGCGAGGGTCAGGCCACTCCCCTGTGTCCAGCCTCGCAGGGCCACCTCCTCGCCCTTGACGTCGATTCCGACTGCCACCGCACCCAACTCGGCGACCCGTTCGACGAGGGCAGGATTCTCCAGGGCTGCCGTTCCCATGACGACACGGCTGACACCCGCGCCAAAGAGAGCCTCCGCGTCTGCGATGGATCGAACCCCACCCCCGGCCTGTACCGGTATGTCCAGGGCTGTCGCCACTGCTGCGACAGCAACCCGGTTGGCTGGGTCACCGGTCAGAGCTGCATCCAGGTCGACCACGTGCAGCCATGGCGCTCCGGCTGCCTCGAAGCGGCGCGCCTGCTCAACCGGGTCGTCGCCATAGACGGTCTCGCGGGCAAAGTCGCCCTCCACGAGCCTCACATACCTGCCACCCCTCAGGTCGACAGCCGGATACAGCGCCGGGCCCATCAGGGACCCCCTGGGAGCGAATCAACGAAGTTGCCGAGGACCTTCAGCCCCGTGCGTCCGGACTTCTCGGGGTGGAACTGGACTCCCCAGAGGTTCCCCCTTCGCACGGCGGCACACAGCGGCGTGCCGTATTCGCATGTGGCGACGGTGGCCGGGCCAACCTGTGCGGTGTATCCGTGGACGAAGTACATCCAGGCACCAGGCGGCAGGCCGGCAAAGAGTGCTTCATCGTCTGTGATGTCGAGGCGGTTCCACTGCATCTGAGGACACTTCACTTCACCCGTGATGCGTCTGACTCGCCCCTCGATCACACCGAGGCCCGGACTGCCGGAAGACTCGTCGCTGCCATCGAACAGCATCTGCATACCCACACAGATACCCAGGAAGGGCCTGCCTCCTGTGGCAGCATCGACAGCGGCTTCCCGTGCAATACCGGTCAGCCCGGACTCGTCAAGCGCCTCGAGACAACGCCCGAAGGCTCCGACACCGGGCAGGACGATTCCAGCCGCTTCGCCGATCAGGCCCCTGTCTGCCGTGAGGGTGGCTCTGGCCCCCATCCGCTGGAGCGCCTTTTGAGCCGACCTCAGGTTGCCGATGCCGTAGTCGAGGACAGCGACAAGTGGCCCTTCGGTCACAGGTTTCCCTTGGTCGACGGTACGGCATCACCATCGACGGCTACTGCGTCGCGGAGAGACCTGGCGACCGCCTTGAAGCAGGCCTCGACAATGTGGTGGGTGTTAGCCCCGCGGATCGACTCGACGTGCAGTGTCAGAGCTGCCGAAACGCTGAATGCGCGCCAGAACTCCTCTACCAACTGTGGGTCGAAGGGAGGATCACCAAGGATCTTCTGGCCGGGGAAGTCAACCTCGTAGTGCAGATACGGGCGTCCGGACAGATCAAGCGAGACGTCGACCAGAGCCTCGTCGAGGGGAACACGGTTGGACGCAAAGCGCCTGACCCCTGCCTTGTCACCGAGAGCCTCAGAGAACGCCGTGCCAATGGCTATACCGACATCCTCGACTGTGTGGTGCGCGTCGATCTCGAGGTCGCCGCGACACTCGACCGTCAGGCCGAAACCACCGTGTCGTCCAAGCTGGTCGAGCATGTGGTCAAAGAACGGGATTCCGGTCGAGGCGGAGACTGTCCCGCCATCGAGGTCGATATCGACCTTCACCGCCGTTTCGCTCGTCGTGCGCTCACATGAACCGGTTCGTACCGTCACAACAACACCTCTCTGAGAGCGGCCAGAAAGCGGTCGTCCTCACTCTGTGTACCAATGGTCACCCGTAGACAGTTCTCGAGACCCGCCACTGATGAGAAGTCACGCACGAGAACCGACCTGTCGAGGAGTCCCTGCCATGCCTGCGTCCCCGACATCACCTCTGGGCGGAACAGGATGAAGTTGGCCTGCGACGGCCAGACGGTGACGGGCAGTTCACCGAGAGCCGACGCGAGGCGATCGCGCTCGGTGATCACAGCCTCGACACGTTCCTGCATCTCGCCACCGTAGGCAAGGGCAAGGATTCCTGCCTCCTGCTTGATGGAGTCGAGGTGGTATGGCAACACGACCTTCTCCAACTCGCTGCGGCACCACGGCGGCCCCAACAGGTAGCCGAGGCGCAGGCCTGCCATGGCCCAGGTCTTTGAGAAGGTCCTGGTGACCACAAGCGACCTCTCCTCTCCAAGGAGGCCGACAGCGCTCCTAGGCGAGAACTGGCCGTAGGCCTCATCAACGACAAGGAGGCCGCCACGGGGCTCAAGCAGGTCAAGAGCACTCTCCACGAGGCCCTCGGGGTCGAGCAGACCGGTCGGGTTGTTCGGGGAGCACAGGAACAAGATGTCTGGCTGTTCGACCTCAACAGCCTCGGCCAGAAGGTCCCTGTCGAGCGAGAAGTCGGCACGGCGGGGAGCCCTGACCAAGCGGGTACCGGTAATACGGGTGATCTGTGAGTGCATTGCGTAGGTAGGTTCGAAAACCGCTGCGGAGCGGCCTGCACCTCCGTAGGCGAGAAGCAGGGCCTGGAGCACCTCGTTTGAGCCGTTGGCGCAGAACACCCAGTCCGGGTCGAGGCCGTACCGCTCACCCAGGGCGGTACGTAGGCGAAGCGCTCCCCTGTCGGGATACCTGTTCAGGTCGACGCCGGCCAGAGCCCGGCGCAGGTCAGACATGAACTCTGCCGGTGGCGGCTCGGCCGCCTCATTGGTGTTGAGGCGAACCTCGACCTCGACCTGGGGAGAGTGGTAGCCGACCAGCGAGGCGACGTCTGAACGTGCGCGTGCCGTCCGTCCTGACGGGATCTCGGGTTCAGGCATCGGACAGACGCATCCTCACGGACTCGGCATGGGCATCGAGTCCCTCAACCTCGGCAAGGGTCACTATGTGGGGCCCCAATCGCTCGATGGCAGCCCGGTCGGCGGTAACCACGTGTACATCCTTGGTGAAGTCCGAGACCGTCAGGGCCCCGGCGAACCTGGCTGTTCCGGCAGTTGGAAGCACATGGCTGGGCCCGGCCATGTAGTCGCCGAGAGAGGCCGGTGACAACGGGCCACAGAACACGGCACCGGCGTTCCTCACCTTCAGGGACAGCTCACCTGCATCGGCACACATCAGCTGCAGGTGCTCGGGAGCGATTTCGTCGGCGACAGCAAGGGCTTCCACAGGTCCGTCGACGAGCACGCAGTAGCCGGCCACTGCGAGCGTCGCCTCGATATCGGACCTCCGGGGTGATGCGGCGACGATCTCCTCGATTGCGCCCTCAGCGGCCTCGGCAACCGCCTCGTCCCAGGTGATGAGCCAGGCCAGGCCGTCGGGTCCGTGTTCGGCCTGCACAACCACGTCAACGGCGGCGAACTCGGGTGGGACCGTGGCATCGGCGATGACTATTACCTCAGAGGGACCTGCGAAGCCCACGGGAATCCCGACAGTACCCGCAACCTCCTGTTTTGCGACAGCGACATAGATGTTGCCTGGACCCACGATGACGTCGACCGGATCGATACTTGCCGTTCCGTAGGCAAGCGCGGCGATGGCCTGGGCTCCACCCACCGGGTGAATTACGTCGACCCCGGCGACAGCTGCCGCAGCGAGGGTTGCATCAGGAATCAGACCATCGGACCCTGGCGGCACACACACGACTACCTCGTCTACCCCGGCGACCCGCGCCGGAACAGCTGTCATGAGCAGCGTGGACGGATATGTGGCCCTTCCGCCAGGTACATAGCAGCCGGCCCTACGCACCGGCCTGGGAATCGAACGGACCTCGAGGCCACCGGCCTCATGCCTGGTCTCAGGCCGGACCTGGTACTCGTGGTGTCCACGTATCGCCTCGGCCGACGCCAGGAGGGCTTCGCTGACGTCGACGCCTACCCTCTGGAGAGCCTCTTGCATCTCGGGGCGACCGATGCGGGGGCTCGGCGGAGATGCACCGTCAAATCGCTCTGTGAACTCGGCCAGCGCCTCGTCTCCGCGGTCTCTGATCGCGGCGATTATCGAGCGGACCACCTCGGTCACGTCTTCGCCGACAGGTTCGGGACGCGGCAAAACATCGGCGAGAGAGCCGGTGAACCCGCGGAGGTCGAGTCGGGTCAGCACCCCGCCACGCTACCGGGCGGCGTGGTCGCGGACGGGGGCATTTCAAGTAGTAGGTGGCGGCCGCTGCGCCGCTGCGCCAGACTTCCGACGTGGTACCGGACCCTGAGGCGGAACTCTCTTCACTGGCCAGCCAGCTCGACGAACTGATTGTGCGGGTTGCGAGCATCCTTGGGGACATGGAAGGGGGCGACCGGTCCGACGGCCAGTCGGCTCTCCTGGAGGTTGAACGCCACCTTGTGGGTGCACGCAGGGAGTTGGAGCGCCGAACCCGTCAGACTGTCGACGACGGGCAGTAGTCGTTCAACATGCAGTCCTCACAACGCGGAGATCGACTCGGGCACACTCTCCTGCCGTGGAGTATCAAGAGCAGGCTGAACAGGCCTCTTTCGGCTGCTGGAACCATTGGATTGAGGACCATCTCGACCTTCACCGGATCGGTCTCGTCGGTAATGCCGAGTCGCCTGACCAGCCGCCCGACATGCGTGTCGACGGGAAGACCCGGCAGGTCGAGGGCCACGCTCCGAACGACGTTCGCTGTCTTGCGGCCGACCCCGGGAAGCGAAACCAGGTCGGGCATGGCTCCGGGGACCACGCCGTCGTACACGTCGGCGAGCCTCCTGGCCATTCCCATCAGGTTCCGCGCCTTTGCGGAGTAGAAGCCGGTGGAGTGCACCAGTTTCTCGAGGTCTTCGGGAGCGGCATCTGCAAGAGCATCGGCATCCGGATAGGCGGCGAAGACCGCCGGGGTAACCATGTTGACCCTCTTGTCCGTGCACTGGGCCGACAGGATCGTGGCTACGAGGAGTTGAAACGGGTTGGCATGGTCGAGCTCGCACTGGGCGTCGGGATACTCCCCTCCGAGGCGCCTGTGCGCCTCCCTGGCTCGTCCCCGGGGGGTTCTCGGTGTTCCCACGTCGTCGGACAGTATCCGGCGCTGCGGCCTGCCGGCGGTAGCCTCCTGCCGAATGGAGCGACTTGTTGTCTCGGACGGTACGGATACCGCCACCCTGGTCGCCACCCAGGACCACTGGCTCCTCACCGTCGACGTGCCCAGAGGCGAGGCTGAGCGCCGCCAACGCCTCCTCGAAGCGGCTGCGCAGGCCCTCGGTGCCGAGGGCGGTGGACGCATCGTCTTCTGGGTCGACAACACCGACGAGGCCGGTGACCGCGTACCTCTGGCCGCCGGCTACACACCGTTCAGGGACCTGTGGAGGTTGGGCAGGCAACTTCCGGCCATTCCGGGATCGCTGAGAACCCGACCATTTGCTGACCAGGACAGGGCTGCGTTCCTCGAGGTGAACAACCGCGCATTCGACTGGCACCCGGAGCAGGGCGGCATGACCGAGGCCGACCTCGAGTCCCGGATGTCTGAACCCTGGTTCGATGCTGATGGTTTTCGGATCTGGGAGAATGACTCTGGCGAGTTGGGAGGCTATTGCTGGACCAAGGTCCACAGCGACGTCAAGCCCCCGGTCGGTGAGATCTATGCGATAGCGGTCGATCCCGACCTGCGCGGCCGTGGCATCGGTCGTGAGCTGACCCTCGCCGGCCTGGAGTGGCTCGCCCACCTGGGGCTGCGTAGGGCGATTCTCTACGTGGAATCAGACAACCGTCCTGCCAACCGGATGTACAACGAACTCGGGTTTGAGCGTGAGGCCACCAACCGGGCCTACCAGCGCATCCTGCGATGACCGGCGACTTCCCCACATCTGACCCACCCAGCAGGACCGAACGGGGCATCTCCACCTCCCGCTACGACCACGACCGGTCAGAACTGGATGCCCTTCTTGCAGGCCTGCCGACCTACAGGACAGAACAGCTCTGGCAGGGCCTATACAGCGATCTGGCCGACCCGGACGACATCACCACACTTCCGGCAGCCCTGCGAAGCCAGCTTGCTGAGCAGTTACCTGCTGCCCTCCACCTGGACCAGCGGTCAGTCAGCGACAACGGTGAGACGGTCAAGTGGCTCTGGCGTCTTGCCGACGGCTCCCTTATTGAAACTGTGCTGATGCACTATGAGGAGAGATCAACCGTCTGTGTCAGCTCCCAAGCCGGCTGTGCGATGGCCTGCGGCTTCTGTGCCACAGGTCAGATGGGGTTTGACCGGCATCTCTCAACTGGAGAGATGGTCGAGCAGGTTGTGAGGGCACAACAAGAGGCCGGCGACAGGAGGGTCTCGAACGTGGTCTTCATGGGGATGGGCGAACCACTTGCCAACTACGACCGCACCTGGGCGGCGGTTGAACGAATCCACGGAGCCCTGGGCCTGTCCGCGCGACACCTGACCATTTCCACCGTTGGCCTCATACCAGGGATCCTCAAACTCGCCGAGGAGACCCTGCCGGTGAACCTGGCCGTGTCACTCCACGCGGCAAACGACCGGCTACGAGACGAGCTGGTGCCGGTGAACCGTCGATGGCCCCTGACAGCACTCGCCGAGGCCTGCAGCCACCACGCAACCACAACCGGGCGCCGCCTCTCCTTTGAGTGGGCACTGATGCACGACGTGAACGACACCCTCAGGGACGCCGCCGAGTTGGCCGACTATGCCGGCCCCCTGTCGGCGCATGTGAACCTGATCCCGCTGAACCCCACACCGGGCTGGCCAATCCGTGGATCCTCTCACCTCCGGGTCAGGGAGTTTGCAGGCGAACTCGGGAATCGGGGAATCAACGCAACCATCCGCCGCACCCGCGGCGTTGATATCGACGCTGCCTGCGGCCAGTTGAGGGCCAGCCGCACCTCGGTTGACCTGCGGCCGCCACGGCGTGAAGCGTCATCCCACCTGCCAGACTGAACCAATGGAATCACGCCGCTGGTTGAACCGGTACCAACCACAAACCCTCGTCACCGGAACCATGCTCCTCTACATCGAGGGCCTCTTCAACCTTGTCAGGGGAACGGAGTTGATGTTCATCGGGTTGGCGATGTTCCCGGCCGCCTACGCGATCGCCAATGACAAACGCTGGGGCTGGAGGCTCGGGGTAGGAGCCGCTGCCCTCGCGGTTCTGCTTCGGCTTACCTCAATCGTCTCGCACGGTTTCACCCCGATCGTCCTGTTGATCCTGGTGTTCCCGGTGGCCCTACTGGCCCTGCTCGTCCACCCCATCAGCAGGGAGTATCAGCGGGTCTGGTTCTCCTGACCATGTCGGGATCCGCCGACCCCGCTTCCGGAGGTCAGGGCCCTCCGCTCCCCAGGGGAGATGCCAAGTCTGTTGAGGTGCGGCGCATGTTCGACAGCATCGCCCCCCGCTACGACCTGGTGAACAGGATCATGACGTTTCGCCTGGATGTCACCTGGCGTAGGCGGACTGTGGCAGCCCTCCACCTTCCGGGCGGTTCCACTGTCATGGACGTCGCCTGCGGCACAGGAGACCTCTGCAGGGACCTTCAGCGGTCCGGCCACCGCGCCATCGGCCTCGACATGTCCCTGGGAATGCTCTCCGCTGCCCGGACCGACGCTCCCCTGGTGCATGCCGATGCCCTCCTCCAACCCGCAAGGTCCGGATCCATCGACGGCCTCTCCTGTGGCTTCGCCCTCCGGAACTTCACCGCCCTCGAACCGTTCCTCTCTGAGGCTGCCCGACTTCTAAGGCAGGGAGGCCGCATGGCCCTACTCGAGGTTGACCATCCCAGCAGTCCGGTTCTAAGGGCCGGCCACGGTCTCTACTTCGGGAAGGTTGTTCCCCTGGTCGGTGGCCTCTTCTCGGACAGGGATGCCTATCGCTACCTGCCTCGGTCGGTGGCCTACCTTCCGCCCGAGCCTGAGTTGCTTGCCATGATTTCTGCGGCCGGGTTCGACGATGTCGACAAGGTGCGCCTGTCAGGTGGGATCGCCCAGTTGATTACAGCCACCCGTTCCTGAGGCTTCAGATCAGACTGGAAATGCCAGGCCCAGCGTCAGGAGGGCGCCTGCCACCACCTGCGTATGGGCGGTCCTGCCCAGCACGGGAACCAGATCTTTTCCGGCGGCGCCTCTGAGGACGGACCCGATGGCAGGTCCCGCTGTGAGGCCACCCCCCATGACCAGCAGGGACAGAGGGCGCTGGAGGGCACACAGGGATCCCAGCACCAGCCCGGCGTCCACAAGCACCACGTAGAGAATTCTTGTGGGCCTCTCGCCCATTCTGACCGCAAGCGTTCGTTTGCCAGCGACCCGATCTGTCGGGATGTCGCGCAGGTTGTTGACCACCAGCAGAGCACACGCCAGCAGCCCGACCGCTGAGCCGGCCAGCACGGCAAGGCCCGTGATCTCCCGGGCGTGGACGTAGGCGCTTCCGACAGTGGCGACAAGGCCGAAGAAGACGAATACGAACGCCTCGCCGAGGCCCATGTAGCCGTAGGGCCTGGGTCCGCCGGTGTAGAGCCAGCCGGCAGCAATCGATGCTGCACCCACCAGGAGCAGCCATGGGGTGACCACAACCGCTAAAACCAGGCCGGCGATAGCTGCCACGGCGAAAGAGGCTCCGGCAGCCAGCCTGACCTCTGCGGGTGAGGCCATACCCGAGCCGACGAGCCTTCGTGGCCCGGTCCGGTCGGGGCCGTCGGTTCCGCGGACCCCGTCTGCGAGATCGTTCGAGTAGTTGGTTCCCACCTGTAGTGCCAGGGCCACGATGAGCGCCAGCAGGGCCCGCCACCAGATAACCCCCGAGCCGGCTGCGACCGCGGTGCCTACGGCTACCGGAACGATCGCAGCGGGAAGGGTCCGGGGCCGTGCCCCGAGTATCCAGCGCTGCATGGTCCCAGTCTGCCAGCGAAGGGGCCACGGCCGATCCCCCGCCGCCTGACCGGTATGGTCAGCGCCCTGTGAACCGCCTCGCCGGGGAGACCAGCCCCTACCTGCGTCAACATGCTGACAACCCCGTGGACTGGTTTCCGTGGGGCTCAAAGGCTTTCACCGCTGCCGCAGAACTCGACAGGCCGTTCTCAGTGACTTCTTCAGCAACCGCTGAGCGGCTGAGCCGGGCGGGCAGAACCGGAAGGGCCTGACGATTGAACTGACACGGCGCCCCTAACAGGCTTGAATGGGCGGTGCCGACTTCAAGCGTTTCTGCGGTTACGACGCCTTCTCTAGGATGTGGACCCCGCAGGACGAACCCAGGCCGATCACATGCGCGAGGCCCACCCGGGCACCCTCGATCTGGCGGTCACCGGCCTCACCACGCAGGTGGGTCGTCACCTCGAACACGTTGGCCACCCCTGTGGCGCCGATCGGGTGCCCCTTGGAGATCAGACCTCCGGACACGTTCACCGGCGTGGTGCCGTCGCGGAACGGCGCCCCTGAGTCGATGAAGTCGCCTGCACCACCCCGCTCGCAGAGGCCCAGGTTGTCGTAGTGGATGAGCTCGGCCGTGGCGAAGCAATCATGCAGCTCCACAAGGTCCAGGTCCTCGGGACCGATACCGGCCTTCTCGTAGGCCCGGCTGGCGGCGTTGCGGGTGAGCGTGTTCACGTCAGGCTGGACCTGACCGCTCTCCACCCAGGGGTCCGATGTGAGCACGGATGCGGCGATCTTTACCGCCCTCTTCTGGACACGCTTCGGCATCGAACGCAGACGCTCCTCTGAAACGAGGACGGCCGCAGCTGCGCCGTCGCCGGTCGGGCAACACATCAGCAGGGTGTTTGGATAGCTCTGCACCGGTGAACCCATGATTTCCTCGAGCGAGAACTCCTTCTGGTACTGGGCCAGAGGGTTCAATGTGGAATGGAGATGGTTCTTGTAGGCAACCTTGGCGAACTGCTCAAAGCCGACACCATCGTTCTCATAGGCGTAGGCCATACCCGCCTGGGCGAACACACCCGGCATGGTCGCTGTGCCCAGGACACCGTCAATGGAGGTAACCGCACCGTAGCGACCGGAGGCCTCGTAGACGTTGGCCTCCTCCTTCGAACCACCTGCCAGCAGGCCCATCTTGCCCATCTGCTCCACCCCGACAGCCAGGCCCATCGAAGCCTCACCAGCCTTGATCGACAGGTAGACGGTCCGTATGGCCGTAGCACCGGTGGCGCACGCGTTGGTGACGTTGAAGACCGGTATACCGGTCTGACCAATCTGCTTCTGGATCCGCTGACCCATGCTGGTGCTGGCCTGGAAGAGGGTCCCGGCGGCCATCACGTCCATGTCATGGACCGTCACCTCGCCATCAGCGAACGCCTCGAGGCAGACCTTCGCAGCAAGATCAACCGCATCCAGATCGGGGTAACGCCCGAACCTGGTCATGCTGGTACCTAGCACCCAGACTGAGTCACCTGACATGGAATCGTCCTTTCACAGAGGGCTTAGGGGTTTGGGTTCAGGTCGGCCGGTACCCGAAGGCCACGCACTCGGTTCCGGCGTCGTCAGTGCCCGACACGTACGTGGCCAGGCGTACCTTCATGCCGAGGGTCACGTGTCCAGGGTCTGCCGGGCAGTCAACCAGGTTGGAGCGCACGGTGGTTCCGTCATCTGTCTCGACAAGTGCCGACACATACGGAACGGGTATGCCCGGTGCCGCCCTGTGGACGATGCTGAAAGATCGGAGCACACCGTGGTTTGAAACCCGCGCGTTTACGAACTCGGCCTGTCCACACTTCGCACATGCGTTGCGCCGGTCGAAATAGCGGGCCCCACAGCCGACACACTCCTGAGCCCGCAGGTACGGGCGGGCACCGACCCTTAGATAGTTGACAATCGGCACCTGCTGGGTAGTGGCCATTGCTACTCCGTGTCGGACATTCGGGGCTCTGAAGGATTCGGCGAAACCCTAACCGTGACACCCGATCAGGCCAGAGTCGGGACTACCAGCGACCGTTATGCACGACAGAGGCAGTCGGCCTTCTAGGCCGGGACGCAGAGGTGCTCGGTCGTAGGTGTTCGTGGTCCGGATGGCCAATCGCGAGGGCGCCGGGTGAGCGGGCGCTCTCCGGCACGTCAAATCTCCGGCGAACTACACCCTCGTTGCCGAACAGGCCAAAGAAGCAACAACCGAGGTTCTCTTCGACAACCAGCAACTGGAGAGCCATTGCAACAAATGCCGCATCGGTCAGCCAGTACGGAACTGGCCAGTCGGCAGCGTCGGCACCCAGACCGCTGGCCACCTTGTCCTCCTCGCCATACCTCTCGAGGTATACCTCGGGCAGGCCGAACGGGATGACGATAGCCGGAGCCAACAACAACCCAGGCCACGGAAACCCTGATCGTTTCTCCGACGGAAGGCTCGTGTCCCAAAACGCCGCAACCTCGTCGGGCCCTTCGAGAACAAGGAACTCGACTCCCTGACAATTGCCAGCAGTCGGAGTACGACGGGCCCGATCCAACAAGCGGTCCAGGACGCCACCACCCAGCGGCTCCCGGGTGAAGGAACGACAGGTTCTTCTGGCCGCCAGAGCCTCATTGACCGACACGCCGCCGACCGCCCTGGGAGGCCTGCTCAGAGGAGTTTCTCGAGGCTTTCAGCCATCGCCCAACCGCAGGCCACCAGGACATCGCCACGCTTATGGTCGAGACCACCGAAGTAGTCGGCCACATCGGGATCGATCTTCTCCGGCGTGAGGCTGGCATGGTCGAACACGCATGGTTGGCCGTCGCAGCCGGGGGCCAGAAAGGTGCGCTCGTTGTAGGACAACGACGACATTCCGAATCTCTTCACGAAGCGCCGCCCCCATGCACGTTCCTCGCCTGCAGCCTTGTGGCCGGGACGGGGCACGACGTCGACGAGCGTGCGGTAGGCCTCAAAGCCTGAAGGATCGTTGAAGCGGGCGCCAACGACCACATCCTCGTCGGGGAAGGCCAGAGCCGCCCTTCTCAGCTGCTCGGCCATCACCGCACGCAGAACCGTGTCGCGCTTGCTGGTCCGGCGAATCGAGGCCAGCCCGATAATCACGCTCGGGGTGCCACCGATGCGCTCAAGCGTGCAGAAGGCGAAGCCCTTCAGGTGCCCACCCTCGCGGGCGGTGGTCACCAGAACCCATTCCTCAGTCTGCTTTGAGATCAGGCCGATTCCGAACGAGTTCGGTCCGGCAGCCGAGAGATCGGCCATCTCCTCGATCTCGGCATCGCCGAGCATCGTGCAATCCTTGGTCTCAACCTCGATTGCCATCGACTCCCGGCCCCTCGCTAGCTGATTGTCCTACCGACCGTCTTGCCCGGCCTGCGCCGGGCAATTACAGCGGACATTCGGCCGAATCCGCAAGCCGAACGCCCCTCCATCCTGCCGGAGCACTGGCGCTATCCCAACCCTGTTGTTCCTGGCAACACGCTTTTCAGCCGGTCAGGACCGATTCTGCCCCCAGCAACACCCTGATCTCGGCGACGAGACCGCCCGCCGGATCTACGTTGAAATCTGCGGGAAGGCTTAGCACGTGCCTGTCGCCGAGGTGCAGGAACACCTCGGAATCGCCGGGATGGGAGCCCAGCAAGGTCTTCAACTCGTCGATCGCGTCCTCGCTGACCTGTTCGAGCGGAAGCTTGATTCGCACCGGCTTTGAGACCCGGATACTCGAGGTGTCAAACACCTCGATCTCCATACAGATCAGCTTCGGGGAATCCTCCCTGGTGTCGAGCCGCCCCTTCAACAGGACCACGGCGTCGTCAGCCAGCTTGTGCCCGTGTTCCGTCATGGTCTTCGGGAACACCATCACCTCGATCGAACCCTCAAGGTCCTCAAGATCAAATACCGCCATCAGGTCGCCGCGACGGGTCCACTTCTTGTTCAGGTTCGTGACCACCCCGCCGACCGTGCGGAACATGCCGTCCTCGGCCTCACGGAGTTCAGCAATGCTCGTGTCGGTTCGCCGTCGGAGAGCACCTTCGTAGCCGCGTAGCGGATGGTCAGACACGTACAGACCGAGCATCTCCTTTTCGAAGGCCAGGCTGGTCGACTTGTCGAACTCGATGTCGGCGATCTCAGCCCGCTCA
>DLRQ01000094.1:0-2781 GCA_002501135.1 Candidatus Neomicrothrix sp. UBA7884 | reverse complement strand
CGGATGGTCAGACACGTACAGACCGAGCATCTCCTTTTCGAAGGCCAGGCTGGTCGACTTGTCGAACTCGATGTCGGCGATCTCAGCCCGCTCATCAAACGATGGTCCGGCTTCATCTGTGCCGAACAGGGACATGACCCCCATGTCATGTTCCCTGCGGCGCGCAAGGGTGTGGTCGATGATCTGCTCGTGGGCATGGAGCAATCCCTGGCGCGGGTGGCCGAGGCTGTCAAATGATCCGGCCTTGATCAACGACTCGACCGTTCGCTTGTTCAAGACACCCATGTCGCAGCGCTCAACGAAGCTGTAGAAGTCCGTGAACGGGCCTGAGGCATCCCGCTCCGCTTCAATGAGTTCCACGAGGCCTGCACCGACGTTTCGCACGGCCGAGAGACCGAACACGATCTGGCCAGGGCCTCCGCCGTCCCCCTCCGGCACGGGATTGAAGTCTGAACGGGCCTTGTTGATATCGGGGACAACCACCTCGATTCCCAGTATCCGGCACTCGTTGAGGTAGACCCCGGCCTTGTCGAGGTTCGACTTGACGCTGGTCAGAAGCGCTGCCATGTACTCAACCGGGTAGTGGGCCTTGAGGTAGGCGATCTGATATGCGATCAGGCCGTAGCCGTAGGCGTGGCTCTTGTTGAAGGCGTAGTCAGCGAACTGCTCGATGATGCCGAACAGTTCCTCACCGAGCGCACTCCCGTAGCCGGTCTCCTCGCAACCGCTGATGAAACCGTCGCGTTCCTGCTGCATCATCTCGCGAATCTTCTTGCCACAGGCCTTGCGGAGGTTGTCGGCCTGTGCAAGCGAGTAGCCCGCGAACTTCTGGGCCACCCGCATCACGGACTCCTGGTAGACCATCAGGCCGTAGGTGTCAGCCAGGATCTCCTCGGCGTCAGGGTGGATGTAGGTAACTGCCTGCCGACCGTTCTTGCGGTCTGCGTAGTCGTTGTGCATATTGGCAGCCATCGGACCCGGCCTGTAGAGGCCGACAAGGGCGGCCACGTCGTCGAAGCTGGAAGGCGCAAGCGAGCGCATCAGCGCACGCATCGGCCCCGATTCCAGCTGGAACACGCCGATTGAGTCGCCCCTTGAGAGCAGGTCGTATGTGGGCTGGTCCTCGAGGTCTACAGAATCAATGTCAACCTCGACTCCCCTGGTGCGCCTCACGAGCTCGAGGGTGTCGGTAATGACGTCCAGGTTGCGCAACCCCAGGAAATCCATCTTGAGAAGACCCAGATCCTCAACCCCGTGCATCTCATACTGGGTCACGACCGCTGCGTCCTCGGGGGCCTGTCCAGACTCGGGCTTGCGCTGGATCGGGAGGTAGTCGGTGAGTGGCTCCTTGGTGATCACCACTGCAGCAGCATGGATTCCATCCTGGCGCCGTAGACCCTCAAGGCCCTTGGCCACATCCACAACAGCCTTGACATCGGAGTCGGTCGTGTACATCTCGCGTAGATCGGCTGCCGCCTTGTAGCCGTCCCGGTGCTTCTCGGTCTCCTCCAAACACGACCCGAGAGGTGTATCTCGCCCCATTACGAGTGGGGGCATCGCCTTGGCGATCTTGTCGCCTACCGCATACGGGTAGCCGAGAACCCGGGCTGCATCCCTGACGGCCGCCCGTGCCTTGATCTGGGAGAAGGTGACAATCTGGGCCACATGGTCCCTGCCGTACTTCTCAGCTGCATACCTGATCAGCTCGTCGCGGTGCCTCGAGTCGAAGTCCATGTCGATGTCCGGCATGGAACTGCGACTGGGGTTGAGGAACCGTTCGAAGAGGAGGTCGTACCGAATCGGATCCAGGTCGGTGATCCAGAGGCAGTAGGCCACCGCACAGCCGGTTGCACTCCCCCGCCCTGGACCGACCCTTATCTCCCTGTCCCTCGCATACCTGATCAGGTCCCAGGTGATGAGGAAATACGAGGAGAAGCCCATGTCACGGATGGTGCGCAACTCAAAGGTCAGGCGATCCACCACGTGGTCTGGAAGCTCTGACCCCCAACGCCGCCGGGCACCCTCGAACGTGAGGTGTTCCAGATAGGCGTCGTGATCGTCGAACTCGACAGGAATCGGGAAGTCAGGCAATTGTGGGTTGCCGAACTCGATCTCCACGTTGGAACGTTCGGCGATCCAGAGCGTGTTGTCACATGCGTCGGGCAGTTCGCGAAAAAGGCTCCGCATCTCGTGCGCGCTCTTGAGGTAGTGCTGGTCGCCGCTGAACCTGAAGCGGTCCGGGTCGCTCACTAGTGATCCGGTCTGCACACACAGGAGCGCATCGTGGGCGACCGCATCGTCTTGATGCGTGTAGTGGCTGTCGTTGGTGGCGAGCAGTGGGGCGTTGATCTCTCTGGCGATCCGGATCAACTGGGGGTTGGTTCGGTGCTGTTCGGGAATCCCCTGATCCTGGAGTTCTACAAACAGGTTGTCCCTTCCGAAGATCTCCTGGAAACGAGCCGCCTTGGCCAGTGCCTCGTCATAGTTGTCGCGCAGAAGCGACTGGAGCACATGCCCGCCCAGGCACCCTGTGGTGGCGATGATGCCCTCGCTGTGGTCGGCAAGCACCTCCCAATCGACACGCGGCTTGTAGTAGTAGCCCTCCATGAAGGCGCGGCTGGCAACCTGGATAAGGTTCTTGTAGCCGGTGTTGTTCTCTGCCAGCAGCGTCAGGTGGTACATGAGCTTTCGTCCGCCGTCGGTCTCACCACCGGAGTCGTCGACCCTCCCACGCCTCGAGGGCCGTTCAGTGCGGCTCTCGTGGGCCATGTAGGCCTCGGT
>DLRQ01000067.1 GCA_002501135.1 Candidatus Neomicrothrix sp. UBA7884 | reverse complement strand
GACGACGAGATTCGAACCCGCGACCCTCACCTTGGCAAGGTGATGCTCTACCAGCTGAGCTACGTCCGCGTCGGGGCGTAACTGTAGCGGACCCACCGCTCCATGCGACCCGTCCGGGGTCGCATAAGGCCGACCTCAGCCCTCGTCGCTGCTGCTCAGATCGATACGCAGCGTGAGGATTCCGTCTTCGATGCTGGCATCTGCGTCGGCGATGATGGCGAAGTCCATGAAGTCGGCCTGGGCCTGATCCAGGAACATCTGCCGCTCCTCACCGCCGATGGGCGGCATGTTTCGTGAACGGACCGCTTCGGCCCTCTCCCTGAACCGGGCCAGCATTGCTTCGAGATCCAGTTCGGGGTTACTCACCGACTCATCCGGTTTCGACGGCAACGCCGGTGTCGGCCGTGACATCGACACCCAGGTGGAGCGAGAGCAGCTCCTCCAACTCCGGGTCGCTGGGCATGACCTCTTCAACGGATGGTTCCTCGCCGGATGGCGCAGAAGAAGCTGCGACAACAGCTGTTGCGCCGGCCCTTCTGCCCGGGCGGGTGTGCCACCAGAAGGCGGCGGTGACGGCAATCAGGGCAACGGCGATGAGCCGGATCGAGAACACGATCTGGTCGATGCGTTCACCGGCTGTCAGGCCGTTTTCGTCGACGGCAGGAGGGATGGTCTCGATTGTGGTCACCTGTGCCAGGGCCGGATCCATGACCAGCAACGTCACGCCAACAGCCGAGCCGACAGCAAGCAGCGTCGCCACGATCCTTCGTACCGGTGTGTGCACCAGGTTCCCCATCTTCAATGACCAGTTCCGGCACACGATCGTAGTGGAACGACAAGCACCCCTGCTGCCTGACCAGAGTTCAGCTGAGAGCTGCGAGAGCTCCTTCAAAGTCGGCCACGACATCATCAGAGTCCTCAAGACCACAAGAGACCCTGATCGTTCCCTGCCCGATCCCGGTAGCGGCCTGTTCCTCTTCGGTGAGACCCACATGGGTCGTGCTGGCGGGGTGGGTAACCAGGGTCTCTGGACCACCCAGTGTGGATGCCAGGATCGCAACCGAGGTGGACTCCACCAACCTCTCCCCCGCCTCGCTGCCACCTACCAGATCAAACGTCAACAGGCCACCCATCGAGTTCATCTGCCGCTGCGCCAGACCGTGCTGTGGATGCGACTCCAGGCCCGGGTAGGCGACCCGGCTGACAGATCCATGACCTTCCAGGAACTCGGCGAGGCGCTGGGCGGTCTCAGACTGCCGGGCCAGGCGCACACCAAGGGTCCGAAGGCCGCGGTGTGCATTTAGGGCATCGGATGGCGAGGCGTTGGCACCATGTAGCACTGCAAAGCTCCAGAGCCATGCAATCAGGTCCTCGGAGCCCGACACGACACCGATGCTGGCATCGTTGTGACCGGCGATGGCCTTGGTGGCCGAGTGGACGACCAGGTCGACTCCGTGGGCGATCGGCTGCTGTCCGAGCGGTGTCGCAAACGTGGAATCCACGACGGTCATGGGGCCGACCAGGGCACCAAGCTCATCCAGGTCGACGAGGTCCAGATACGGGTTGGCCGGGGTCTCGGCAACCACGAGCATCGTCTTGCCGGGGCGAATGGCCTCAGCGAAGGCACCCGGCTGTGTTCCGTCCACGAATGTCACGTCGATTCCGAACCGTGGGCACACGGTCTGAAGCAGCAACTGGGTGCCTGCGTAGATCTGACGCTGGGCGACGATGTGGTCACCGGTCGAACACAGCCCCAGAACAACAGCGCTCATCGCCCCCATTCCCGAGGCGAACGCGCGGGACGCCTCGGCACCCTCAAGCTCGGAGATGGTCGCCTCGAAGGCGTTGATAGTGGGGTTCCCGTAGCGCGAGTAGAAGCGCTCGGGAGCCACCCCGGTGGCGAGGCTGTGGCCCTGGGCAACAGAGTCATAGGCAAACGCCGTCGTAGCCCACAGGATGGGTGCGAGAGCCCCCTGGTTGGACTCACGGCCGGCCATGATCGCCATCGTCTCGGGAGCCCGATCCCTGTCTGAAGTGTCTTGTTCAGCCATTTCACTCCACCTCCCGGAGAAAGTCGGCCAAATGCACACCCACCTCGCGGGTGGCGAGAAGAAATCCGTCGTGCCCGTCTGGGCTGGCGATCACATGATGATCACAGCGCCCACCGGCGGCCACAACCACGTCCCTCAGGCTCACCTGCTGGTGGACCGGGTACAACATGTCCGAGTCGATGCTCAAGGTCATTACCGGCACTGACAGGAAGCGGCTCACAGCCGACCCGAGACTTCCCCGGTCCCTTCCGATGTCGTGCAGGTCCATTGACCTGTTCAGCACCATGTAGCTGTTGGCATCGAACCGGCGGGCCAGTTTGGCGCCGTGGTAGTCGAGGTAGGACTCAACCTGGAAACGGTCCCACAGGTCATAGAGGGACCGCGGATCAACGAGTTCACGCGAGAACCGATCGGTGAAGACCTCGTCGCTCCGATAGGTGACCTGGGCCACCGAACGCGCCACGGCAAGACCGGCGGCAGGACCGTCGCCAGGTTCGGCGTCGTAGTAGTCGCCACCGCGAAACCGTGGGTCCAGGGCCAGAGCGGTCCTGCCCACCGCACTCCATGCGATCTGTTGGGCACTGGCAGCCAGCGTCGTCGCCAGAGGCGCCAGCGAGCGCACACGCCGTGGAAACATCACACCCCACTCAAGGACCTGCATTCCACCCATTGAGCCACCGACCACACTCAACCAGCGGTCGATTCCCAGGTGGTCAGCCACCCCGGCCTGACAGCGCACCATGTCCCTCGCCGTGACCGTGGGGAAACTGGACCCGTAGGGAAGACCTGTGGACGGATTCGTCGACGCCGGGCCTGTCGAACCCTGACACCCACCCAGCACGTTGACACACACGATGAAGTGCCTGTCGGGGTCGAGGGCACAGCCCGGACCGATGACCCCGTTCCACCAACCGGGCGTTGCATGCCCGTGCCCACTTCGACCATAGGCGTGGGAGTCACCGGTAAGTGCATGACACACGAGTACAGCGTTGTCGGCGTCGGGGGCCAACTCGCCCCAGGCCTCATAGGCCATAGTGACCTCTTCGAGCACGCCGCCACCCTCGAGCACGAATGGCCTGCCGTGGGCAACATCCACGAAACTGCGACCACCAACCGGGTCACCGGGCTGCCATGCTCCCGAAGCGGGCAGGTCGTCGGCGTAGGCGCGCGGATGCCGCGGCAGGTCGCCTGAGTCAGGCCCTCTCCCACTCGCCTCGTCGCGCGTCATTGTGTCCTCCAGGGGGAACAACACTGCGGGCTCTGCGCCGGCGGAACGACTCTGACGCCGTCACCGGACACTTAGTTGCCCCTCACGGGACCACATCCCAGCCCCTAGGAGCAGGTGAGCACCTTGGGTGTCCGTCCCAGGTTGCCGGACCCGGCAAGCCGGGCCACTCATGATGTCTTTCGAAGGAGTCTACGTGACCTCGGGTGCTCTCCGGTCAAACTCTTTCCGGGTGTCGGTCCCACCACCATTCCAATACCGGTGTTTCCGCCACGCCGTAGGCCGCACACATCGTCGACCCGAAGGCCAGCCATGCCTCTGGGCCGCCTGATCCAGGTAATTCCCAGAGATGGCGGGCCAGTGCCGCGCCGTCAGACCAGGCGCCGTTGTCAACAGGAAGCGGCATCTCGCCAACCTGCCCGGCCGACAGTTTGATCCGGTCAGATGCCCTCGCCGCCCCCAGGGTCTGGCTGGCAGCCAGCGCCGAGACAGGTGGTGCCGACAACGCTGCAGCGAGCCTCCACAGGTCACCCTCGTCAGGTTCGATGATCACGAGCGGTGTCACGGGAACCATGTCTCCGGCCATGTCGACAACTACCTCTATCACCCTCGTCTGTGTGGCCACCAGCAACTTGGGTCGCAGCAGTGCCTCGACCCAGGCACCAACCACCGGGTTCTGCGCCGAAACCAGATTGGTGTCGACGACCGGAGCGGTCCATACCCTTCGGGCGAACCGGGCATCTCGTTGTGACCAGTGGCAGCGAAGCGGGTCGACAAGGCCGGTGGTGACAAGACGGGCCGCAGAGTCAGATGCGCCTCGATGCTCCCTCGCGGCCGGCACGAGACCGTAGTAGTGCTGCCTGAACCCGGCTGTCGTAGTGGCGATGTCACAGACCCGTCCGGCACCGCTATCAGACCCGGCGAGCTCAACGCCTGGAATTCCCATCAGGCCGGCAACCAGACCACCCCACTGTGCACCGGCCTCGGGGGCCTCCACCTCACCGGCCGGGTCGACATCGCAATCTACAAGGAGGCGAACTGACCGGTTGTCAGAACCACGTTGAACAATCGGTGCACACACCTCGGCCCTACCTGAGAACACCCCTGACCGGTCGAACCAGAGCGCATCAAGAAACCCCCGATCGAGCAGGTGGGAGCGGACCGGTGCTGCATCCCTGGCTGCCAGAACCGACTGTGGCTGAATCAGCACCATCCTGGCCCCCTCCGCCAACAGGTCAAGCCCCAGCGCCATGAACAGCCATGCCGTGTCGGTGTAAGCACCGACAAGACCGGCGAACCGCTCCTTGAGAACCTCACGCTCCACTGCACCCCGGGCGGTCCCCTCCCTCAGTTGTCCCAGGAACGGCGGGTTGCCGACGACGGCGTCAAAGCCGTCCACCGGCCTGCCGTCCCACACGGTGGCACCATCGCTGAGAGGGTTGCCGACAACCACGCCGGACACCTCATCGCTGGAGATCCCAGCCCACGAGGCGAGACTCCAACGGCACACGGCCACCGCAACCGGGTCGATGTCGGCCCCAAACAGCCTCTCGGCCACGATCTCCTCGCGGGAGCCGACACCCAGGTCAAAGAGCCGGCGGGCGGCAACCAGCAGGAACGCCCCACCCCCACACGCAGGATCCACAACGGTTCCACGCGTAACCACCTGGGCAACAAGCCCAGCGGCCACCTCGGACGGCGTATAGAACGCACCGAGGCTTCGCCGGTTGCGAGATCCGAGCAGGCCCTCGTAGATACGGCCCAACCCGTCGTCGCCAACCAGATCGACCGGCTGGTCCAACGCCACCGGTTCGACGACAGCGCCGTCAACAATGAAGGCCGGCCCACCTGACCCAGCAGCCACAGAGGCCAGAACCACCTCGATTGGAACCCCGGCGCTGAGGGCGGCCCGTGCCCCCGATGTGGTCGAACCGTTCACCGTTACGGTCAGGCGGCTTCTTCGGTCGGATCCCAGGCGTGCAGGTCGGAAAGGCGGTCGTCGTTGGAGAAGACCTCGACAATCGGGAACTTCATGCCGAGACGGCGCAGCAACTTACGGACCTCGAGTTCCTCGTTCCAGACAACCAGGCTGACCACCACGCCGGCCTCACCGGCACGTGCGGTCCTGCCCGATCGGTGAAGGTAGGTCTTTGCATCGGACGGAGGGTCGTAGTGGATGACCACGTCGACGTCGTCGACGTGGATACCACGTGCTGCAACGTCGGTTGCCACCAGCGCCTTCACCTTTCCCTTCGCGAAGTCGCCGAGTGCCTTCTCACGTTGGCTCTGGCGGAGGTCACCGTGGATGGCCGCAGCATCCACACCCTCTTCGACGAGCTTGCGGGTGAGCTTGTCGGCACCCCACTTGGTCCGTGAAAACACGATAGTCCGGTTTGAGCCGTCGATTATCGCCGCCGCCACCTTCACCCGGTCCATCTCGTGGACAGCCAGGAAGCGGTGCTCCATCTCCTCGACCGTTGCCTCACCTGCGGCGATCTCATGCATGACGGGATCGTTCTGGTAGCGGCTGATCAGACCACCGACCATTCCGTCGAGCGTCGCCGAGAACAACAGGGTCTGGTGGTCGGCCTCGGCGCGACGCAGGATCCACTCGACCTGGGGCATGAAGCCCATGTCGGCCATCCGGTCGGCCTCGTCGATTACGACCCGCTCGACATCGGCTACCGAGAGTTCGCCCCGCTCGATCAGGTCGATCATGCGTCCCGGGGTGGCCACTACAAGCTCAACACCCTTTTCGAGGGCCGCGATCTGCTTCTCGATCGGTGCACCCCCGTAGACCGCGAGGACCGAGATGTTCCTGACCTTGGCCAGTGGCTCGAGCTCGCGACAGACCTGCACCGCCAGCTCGCGTGTGGGCACCAGGGCCAACCCGGTTGGCCGTCCGGGCAGGGCATTGGACAGCAACTGCACCAACGGGAGCCCAAAGGCAAGGGTCTTTCCCGACCCCGTCTTGGCACGGCCACACACATCGCGTCCGGCAAGGCCATCTGGGATGGTGAGGGACTGGATCTCGAATGGGGCCGAAATGCCCCGCTCTGTCAGGGCATCGACCAGGTCCTGGTCCACACCCAGATCGGCGAACTGGGTCGTCGTCATCTGTCCTTCGTTTCTCGGCGGCCGGGCCGCCGGGTTCGTCACCCGCGGTCTCGTGCGGGTATCGCCACCACCTTTCACGGGTGACGATTCCGGTCCGGGGTCGACACACAAGCGATCGACTTGGCCCGGACGGGCAGACCCAAGCCTACCTCCACGGGCAGCATGTCGTCAGAGACCCCGCCCTCAGCCCGCCACGACCCTCCCGTCGACCACCCGGACACCCTCGGCGCCCAGCCTCTCAGCCTGTTCGATCTCCAGTCCGGGAACGAGACGACCCGTCGATGTGACAACCCTCCACCACGGCCACCCGTCGCTGTCACGTAAGAAGCGACCGACGGCCCTGTGGGCACCGGGGTGCCCTGCCTCGGCGGCAACCTCACCGTAGGTAACAACCTCTCCGGATGACAGGCGTCCGAGCACTTCGGCCACCGCAGACTCGAACGGTGTTCCGTCCGGAGCCACCGGTGTCAGCGTGCCGTGTCGGGCGACACAAGCCGAACCAGGTCGATCGGCTCGGCAAAGCCGTTGATCTGGTGAGGACCGAGATCCTCGTGACCGGTGTTCACCAACAGGTCAGAGACCATCGACGCCGGTGCCAGCACCTCGTTCGGCTGAGCCGTATCGCACAGCCTCGAGGCCAGGTTCACCGCATCGCCGATGTGATCCTCGCCCTCGATGAGCAGAACCCACCCACGAGCTATGCCGGCCCGTAGCGGAAGCACGGACCCGGCTGCATCTATACAGGCCTCGATCTCGACAACGGTCTCAACCAGAGGCTCAGGCTCCACCCCGACGAGCATCGCCCCGTCGCCCAGGAACTTCGCCACCCTTACGCCACGGTCGCCTGCGACACGGCGGACAACGGCCCGAAAACCGATGATCACATCCACCGACGGCCCGTCACCCTCAGAATCCATGAACGCGGTGAAGCCTGACAGGTCGATGAAAGCAAAGGTGCGGTCCACCCGTTTTCCGATGCTTCTGGCCGCCTGGCCCATGTCTGCCATGTCGTGCAGGTTAGTGAAGGTCCGAGGTGGGCTCGACAGCCGCTGTAGCCACCCGGCCGACCAGGGCGACAGCACCACCGACGGCAATCGCAATGAGGCTCATCCAGATGTTCACCCGGAGACCCCACAGCAGGTAGGCGGCATCCACACGGATCGTCTCCACCCACAGTCGACCCACCCCGTAGCCGAACACCCACAGGCCGATCAGGTATCCCGGACGCAGGACACCGCGTCGGTCAACCCGAATCAGGAACCATGCCAGGGCCAGATTCCAGATTCCCTCGTAGAGAAACGTTGGATGAAAGGCCGTCGATGCAAGGTATTCGGTCGGGCGATGCGACTCGTCGATCCGCAGTCCCCAGGGCAGGTCTGTCGGCCCACCGAAGACCTCCTGGTTGAACCAGTTACCCCACCTGCCGATCGCCTGGGCTATCGGCAACGTCGGCACGAGCGAGTCCAGCATTGCGGGCACGCTCATCTCGCGCCGCCGGGCCACCATCACACCGACCAGAACGCCTGCCGCCAGGCCACCGGGTACGCCCAGGCCTCCCTGCCAGATGGCGAATACGTCTCCCCAGCGACCCGTGAAGCGCTTCCAGTCAGTGGCCACGTGGTAGATCCGGGAACCGATCAACCCCGCCGGAACCGCCCACATGGCAATCGATGAGATGTCGTCGGGATCGCCGCCCCTTGCCGCCCAACGCCTCTGACCCACCCAGACGGCGGCCACGACGCCGAGTCCGATCATGAGGCCGTAGGCCCGCAACTGGACAGGCCCCAGGTGCACAGACCCCGAAGACGGGCTGGGTATGAAACTGAGCAGCGTGGCCACAGGCGCAGCCGCTACCAGTGAGGTGAACATCGTCGCCTAACCCACCGCCATCAGGCCGAGAAGCCGTCGGCCGACATTGCGAACAGGTCGCTGGCACCAGCCGTTACCGCACCCAGCTGGGCACGCGCTGTCGGCAACAGCTGCTCCGCATAGAACCTGGCCACCACGATCTTGCCCTCGAGGTGTGCCGAATCGCCGGTACCTTCGTCGAGTCGACGCCTTGCCCCCAGGGCCAGACGTGCCAGGAGCCAACCACCGACCACCTGACCGAACATCTTCAGATACGGCGTGGCGGCAGCCAGAGCCTCGTTGGGATCGTCGACCCCGTTGTTGATGATCCAGGCCGTGGCCTCACGGAATACTGCAAGCCCATCAGCCAGATTCGAGCGGATCGAGTCAAAGTCGTCGCCCGCTTCCTCGAGCGCCCCGTCGAGCGCAGCGATCTCGTCGAGCAGGTCGCTCATCACACCACCGGCACGCAGGGACAGCTTTCGGCCCACCAGGTCGATCGCCTGGATGCCGTTGGTTCCCTCGTAGATGGGTGAAATCCGTGCATCCCTCAGGTGTTGGGCTGCTCCGGTCTCCTCGATGTAGCCGTAGCCGCCGTGCACCTGGATGCCGAGCGAGGCCATCTCGACACCCACATCGGTACACCACGCCTTTGAAATAGGGGTGAGCAACTCGGCACGCTCTGCGGCCGCCTGTCGTGTCTCGGGGTCGGGGTGGTGGCCGGCAACGTCGAGCGCCGACGAGTTGAGGTAGAGAAGGCACCGCATGGCGTCCGTGTAGGCCCTCATCGTGAGCAGCATGCGCCGCACATCGGCGTGCTCGACGATCGCCGACTGCTCGCCACGCTGGGCTCCGACCGCTGTTCCCTGGCGACGCTCAAGGGCGAAGTCGGCCGCCAACTGAAGGGCCCTCTCGGTAACGGCAAGACCCTCGACCCCGACGCCGAGGCGGGCGTTGTTCATCATCTTGAACATGTAGCGCATCCCCTGGTGCTCCTCACCTACGAGATAACCCACGGCGCCCTCACCTGATTCCCCGTACGACATGACACAGGTCGGGCTGGCGTGCAGGCCCAGCTTGTGCTCGACGGAGACACACGTGTAGTCGTTGCGCTCGCCCGGCGAGCCGTCATCGGCCACCAGGTACTTGGGAACGATGAACAGAGATATTCCACGGGTCCCAGGCGGGCTGTCGGGTGTGCGGGCCAGCACCATCTGGATGATGTTCTCGGCCAACTCGTGCTCGCCGAAGGTGATGAAGATCTTGGTGCCGAAGATCCGGTAAGTGCCGTCATCTTGCAGCACAGCTTTCGTGGTTAGAGCCCCCACGTCGGAGCCGGCCTGGGGCTCGGTCAGGTTCATGGTTCCGGACCACTCGGCCGTGACCATCTTGGGGATGTAGGTCTCCCTCTGCCCCTCGTCGCCGAAGGCGTGGAGTGCGTCGAGGGCACCGACGGTGAGCATCGGCCCCATCGACCAGGCCCGGTTGGCGGCAGCGAGCAACTCAGTGAGCACCGTCTGTATCGAGCCCGGGAAGCCACCACCGCCGTACTCCGGGTCCTGGGAAATAGCCCCCCACCCCGATGTCACGTACTGGTCCCAGGCCGTGTGGAACTCGTCTGGCACCGTAACCACACCGTCTGTTACCGAGCATCCCTGCTCGTCACCGATGCGGTTGGTGGGGGCGATCACCTCGGCCACAAAGCGGCCCAACTCGTCGAGTACGCCGTCGATGGTGTCCACATCGACATGGTCAAAGTCAGGGAGGTCGCAGAGGCGTCCGATGTCACCAATCTCGGCCAGAACTAGGCGGATGTCATCGAGGGGCGGCTTGAAGTCAGTCATGGGCGAAGGGTACCCGCGGCCCAGCTCGACCTTCCGATCAGGCAGAAAGGTTCAACCGGTCAGGTCGGCCACTGAACCCAGCATGGCCGGGTCGGCATGGGCCATCCCTGAGTCACCTGACAGCCAGTGCCTGCGACAACGCAGATCGTAGGTGACCTGGTGGTTCTCGGGGTCGTCGACCACGAACAGTTCACCGTCGTAGACCTGCACCCCGTCGACGATGCGAGCGTTGTGGGTGGCCTGGGACCCGCACCAGCATCGGGCCTCGACCTGAACCTCGACGTTCTCATCAGCCATCTCGAGGAGGCGCCGGGTGCCATCGAACAGGAGACCCTGAAAGGAGGTGAGCAGGCCGAAGGCGTAGACGTCGGCTCCGAGCTCATCGACGATTCGGGCCAGCTGGTCGACCTGCTCGGTCAGGTAGAACTGGGCCTCGTCACAGACCATGTAGTCGAGCCTTCCGTGTCGCTCCTGCATCGCCACAGCCAACTCGTAGAGGTTCAGCTTGGGCCCCACCTCGACCGCATCGGCCGACACACCAAGGGCGCTCGACACCTTGCCACCGGCCCTGTCGAGTTGGCTGCACAGCAGACCCTGGAGGCCGCGCGACGACAGGTTGTGGTGTATCTGCAGGGCCAGCGTGCTCTTGCCGGACCCCATCGTTCCGAATGAAAAGCGCAGCTTTGCCATCAGTCCCTGCCGGCGTCTCGGCAGCTCACGAGCACCCACTCGTGGCGCCGCAGTCGGTGCACACGTAGCACGAACCTGCACGCTGCATGGCCACGCCACACTGCATGCACATCGGAGCCGAGCTCGAGGAGCTGGTTGTCAGGTGTGCGGCGAACTGCGCTGCCGACGGGATGCTGGGCGGATCCGGTTGAATGTCGCCGCCCTGACGGGTCTCAGTCGCTGACTCCTCTACCCCGGGGAGGGTGGGCTGGATGCGCTCGCTGCTCGTGAGGATGTTCATCTCGGCACGCTCCTCGGTCGTCAGGTACTCGACGGCCAGGCGCCTGAACAGGTAGTCGATGAGGCTCGTGGCTATACGCAGCTCCGGGTCGTCGGTCATGCCGGCCGGCTCGAAGCGCATTCCCGTGTAGGCCTCGACGAACGCCCGTAGCGGTACGCCGTACTGGAGACCGTGGCTGAGAGAAATGGCGAAGGCATCCATGATTCCCGCCAGGGTGGAGCCCTGCTTTGAGACACGCACGAAGATCTCGCCGGGGCGGCCGTCTTCGTACTCGCCGACGGTGACAAAGCCCTTGCAGTCGGCCACACGGAAATCGAACGTGAGCGACTTGCGGCTGCGTGGCATCTTGCGGCGAACGGGCTCGCCCGGTGGCACGGCCTCGACAACCGGGGTGGCCGGCTTGGACTCGCCCTTGCCCGATGACAACGGCTGGCCCACCTTGCAGTTGTCGCGGTAGATGGCCACCGCCTTGAGGCCCAGCTTCCAGGACTCCATGAACAGTTCTTCGACGTCGTCGACGGAGACGTCCTCGGGCATGTTGCAGGTCTTGGAGATGGCACCCGACAGGAACGGCTGGACCGCCCCCATCATGCGGATATGGCCCAGGTGGTGAATCGGGTTGTCGCCCATGGATGTGGCGAACACCGCGGCGTGCTCAGGCTTAAGGTCGGGGCAGCCGATGACCGAGTGGTTGTTGTCGATGTAGGAGACGATTGATGCCGACTCGTCCTCGGAGTAGCCGAGTCGCTCGAGCGCACGGGGCACGGTGCGGTTGACGATGGACATGGTGCCGCCACCTGCGAGACGCTTTGTCTTCACGAGCCCCAGGTCGGGTTCGATGCCGGTGGTGTCGCAGTCCATCAACAGGCCGATGGTGCCCGTTGGGGCAAGGACGGTGGCCTGGCTGTTGCGAACACCGACGCGCTGGGCGAGGGCGCAGGCCTCGAACCACGCC
>DLRQ01000080.1:1705-7396 GCA_002501135.1 Candidatus Neomicrothrix sp. UBA7884 | reverse complement strand
ACCTGGCTCGGCCACCTCTCCTCAACGCAGGGATGTTACCGGCGCTCAGGGAGCGTGGGAACGCCGCCGGTACGCTCCTCGGTGGAGGGATGGCAGAGCGGACGATTGCGACGGTCTTGAAAACCGTTGAGCCTCACGGCTCCGGGGGTTCGAATCCCCCTCCCTCCGCCACCGGCACCAGTTGGCGGAGGGACTGCTCAGCTGTCGACCTGACCCCGTAGGTCCGCCAGCCAGGTGTCGGCCTCGAGGGTCGCCGTGGATGCATCGTCGCGGATTTCGTCGCCGTTGTCGCTGTCGGTCGGGTACGAACCGAGGAACTTCACAAGACCGTGCTTCATGTGGAGGTTCCGCAGACAGTCAGCGACCAGCTCGTCTGAAACGTGGCCCTCGCAGTCCATCAGGAAGCAGTAGTCGCCCAGTCCCTGCTTGGTCGGTCTGGACTCGAGACGGGTCAGGTTGATTGACCTGGCCGCGAACTCCTGGAGCATGCCGAGCAGGGTGCCCGGTCTGTCGGCACGCTGGAACACGACCAACGACGTCTTGTCGTGCCCCGTTGGTGCTGGAATACCACCACGGGCGACCAGAACGAACCGCGTCTGGTTGGAGGAATGGTCCTCGATCCCGGCTGCCAGCGTGTCGAGGCCGTAGACCTCGGCGGCTCTGGCCGGAGCTATTGCAGCGGTGCGACCGTCGTTCTCATGGGCAGTCTGGCGTGCCGCATCTGCCGTGGAGTTGGCGGCTCCCGTGTCGGCCGATGGCAGGTTCTCCTGAAGCCAGCCACGGCACTGGGCTGTGGCATGCGGAAAGGAAACAACCCGTTCAATGGAGTCAAGGCCCGTTGCGGGTGGTGCCAGAAGGTTCAACTCGACTGAGATGACCACCTCGCGTTGGATTAGCAGGTCGGCTTCGAAAGCAAGCGTGTCCTGGGTGATGTTGACGCTGCCCTCGATGGAGTTCTCGATCGCCGCAAAGCCGAGGTCGACCGAACCCTCGCCCACCATGCTCAGAACCTCTGGAATTGACGAGGCCAGACGCAGGTCGAGGCCTGCAAGGTCGTCCTGGGTCAAGAGGGCCTGTTCGGTGAAGGTGCCGTTGGGCCCCAGATATGCGAGAACTTTGCGGTCTGTGTGTGCGATGTCGGTCACGACAGGTGAGGATAGTGAGGTGGACGCCGGGGACCTGCGTGAGTTGATCAATGGTGTGGCAGTTGGAGAGGTCGACCCGGACGATGCCGTACGGGTTCTGAGCAGGCTTCCGTTTGCTGACCTGGGCGTTGCCCGTATCGATCACCACCGCTCAATAAGACAGGGACTGCCGGAGGCCATCTACGGACCAGGCAAGTCGCCGGAGGACGTGGCTGTGATCGTGGAGGAGTTGCTGTCGGGCGGTGGCGGCCCGGTTGTGCTTACAAGGGCCGACAAGCCGCAGGTCGAGGCGGCCCTCGCTGTGAACGGTTCAGCATCCGTTGTTGATGGAACAGTCGTATGGCGCAGAGCCGCTGAGCGGACCGACCGGGTGATAGTCGTGACCGCCGGTACGGCCGACATTCCCGTTGCCGACGAGGCCGCTTCCGTTCTATGGGCATATGGAATAGAACCCGATCGACTCGACGATGTTGGCGTCTCGGGGTTGCACCGGCTTCTCGCCGATGTCGACAGGATCGCCGATGCCGACGCGGTCGCGGTAATCGCGGGTATGGAGGGGGCGCTCGCCAGCGTCGTTGGCGGTCTCACCTCAGCGCCGGTCGTGGCAGTACCGACGAGCGTGGGATACGGATCCTCACTTGAGGGCGTGACGGCCCTGCTGGGGATGTTGGCATCGTGTGCTTCCGGGTTGACCGTCGTCGGAATCGACAACGGCTTTGGAGCGGCCTGTGCAGTGCTGCGCCACTTGGGACCGTCCAGTTCAACCGGTGGAGGAAGATAATGGGAGTTCGGTTGGCGTGGTTTCACTGCTTTTCGGGTGTTGCGGGAGACATGACCCTCGGGTCACTGCTGGATGCGGGTGCCGACCTTGACGAGGTGAAGGGACTGCTGGAGCGCCTACCTGTCGGTGGGTGGGATCTGACGGCCGACCCTGTGCTCCGCTGTGGGCTGGCCGGTATCAAGGCACGGGTCGGGGCCGAGATGGACCCACAACATCGGACGGCAGGCGGCATCATCGAGATGATCGGCGAGGCCTCCCTACCGGACCGGGTTACCCGCAGAGCTGTTGCCGTGTTCAGAGCGCTTGCAGAGGTGGAAGGCAGGCTCCACCAGCAACCAGCGTCAGAGGTTCACTTCCACGAGGTGGGTGCCATCGACAGCATCATCGATGTGGTCGGCACCTGTGCTGCACTTGAGGTGCTCGACATCGATGAGGTCTGGTGCTCGAGCATCGCCACAGGCCGTGGGACGGTAGAGGCGGCACACGGGACCATCCCTGTGCCGGCGCCGGCTGTAGTGGGCCTCCTGGTTGGAGCTCCAACCCACGGCATCGACGTTCCGTTTGAGTTGACGACACCAACAGGTGCTGCTCTCATGTCGGCGCTTGCTGCCGGCTGGGGCCCCATGCCGGCCATGGTTGTGGGCTCCATGGGGTTCGGTGCCGGCGACAGGGATCTGGATGGCCGCCCCAATCTGACCCAGGTGGTTCTCGGCACCTCAGCCGAGGTCACCCGACAAGGCCAACCGGTCACCCTTCTTGAGGTGAACGTGGATGACGCAACCGGAGAGACCCTTGCCCACACGGTTGTCCAGTGTCTGGCAGCGGGCGCACACGATGCCTGGGTTACCCCGATTGTCATGAAGAAGGGACGGCCCGCCCACCTGGTGAGCGCGCTGTGTGATCCTGCACTGACAGCTGCAGTGGCTTCTGTCCTCACCTCTGAGACCGGTTCCCTCGGTGTGAGGGGCCACTCCATCGAAAGGTGGCCGGCTGCCCGCTTCATGGACGAGATCGAGGTACATGGAATGGCAGTAGCCATGAAGGTCACAGCAGGTCGGGCCAAGGTTGAACACGACGACGCAGCGCGGGTGGCTGCGGAACTTGGACTTCCCTTGCGCGAGGTCGTATCGCTGGCTGAGGAGGCTTGGAGGAATCGGAGGTCAGCCAACTCGCAGGCTGACAGCATCCCTCCGTCACTCGACGGAGAACCAGCCTGACCGGGTACCTACGATGTCCGGTATGAGCGATGCTGGCACGACAGGACAAGTACCCGGAGCCCGTTCCGAGGATCCCCTCTACTTTCGACAACTGCTCTCAGGGCGGGACTTCGCCACAGAGGACGTGGTCGCCGGCCAAATGGTCAACTTCATCTACCTGATAGGTGATCACCGGACCGGAGAGGCCGTTGTGGTGGACCCGGCCTATGACGTCGACACAATCCTCGGTGTGCTTGAGGACGACGGCATGCGGTGCACAGGGGTGCTGGCGACGCACTACCACCCGGACCACGTGGGTGGCTCAATGATGGGGTTCGACATTACCGGTGCGAAGGAGTTGCTCGACCGTGTATCGGTTCCGGTTCACGCCCAGCGCGACGAGGCTGAGTTCATCTCAAAGGTGACCGGCATCGGTGACGACGATCTCGTCCAACACGACAGTGGCGACATTGTAGAAGTCGGTGGAATCGGAATCGAGTTGATCCACACACCCGGACACACCCCGGGTAGTCAGTGTTTTCTCGTTGACGGCCGACTGGTTGCCGGCGACACCCTCTTTTTGGAGGGCTGTGGCCGGACTGACCTCCCCGGCGGCGATGCAGCAGCCCTGTACGACAGCCTCCACAACCGCCTTGCCAGGGTTCCAGACACCGCCGTGCTGTTCCCGGGCCACCTCTACTCCGAGGAACCCTCAGCCTCGATGGGCGACACCCGTCGTGACAACTTCGTGTTCAATCCCCGGTCCGAGCAGCAGTGGCTCGCCATGTTCGGTCGCTGATGTCTAAACCCGGTTACCTTCCACACAACCAGAATTGAGAGGATCCAGATGTTTCGAGCGCTGATGGTCGACAAGGTCGACGGCGAGTTCAGTTCCACGTTCGTGGACCTGACCGACGACGACCTCCCCGCCGGCGATGTTCTAGTCGATGTCGAGTACTCAACCGTCAACTTCAAGGATGGCCTCGTCGTCATGGACGCATCTCCAATCGTCACCTCATGGCCGATGGTGCCCGGGATCGACCTGGCTGGCACGGTCACAGAGTCGACCAGCCCAGATGTGGCAGTTGGTCAGGAGATCCTCATCAACGGCTGGGGGCTCGGAGAGGGTGTCTGGGGCGGATTCTCCCAGCGGGCACGGGTAGAAGCGGGCTGGACCGTGCCTGTCCCCGGGGGCCTCACCACCGCACAGGCAATGGCCATTGGTACCGCCGGCTTCACTGCGATGCTGTGCGTCCTGGCCCTCGAGGACCATGACGTGACCTCCGGGTCCGGTCCGGTTCTCGTCACTGGTGCGGCCGGCGGCGTCGGAAGCATCGCCGTGGCACTGCTGGCAGCCCTCGGATACGAGGTGCATGCGTCGACCGGGCGGCCCGAGGAAACCGTCTACCTGGAGTCCCTGGGAGCCACGACCATCATCGACCGGGCCGAACTGTCCGAACCCTCAAACCGGCCGTTGGCAAGAGCCCGCTGGGCAGGAGCGGTCGACGCCGTCGGAAGCCACACGCTCGCAAACGTACTGGCAGCAGTGTCCCCCGAAGGGTGCGTGGCGGCCTGTGGCCTGGCTCAGGGCATGGATCTGATTACCACGGTGGCACCGTTCATCCTGCGCGGGGTCACGCTGCGGGGAGTGCACTCCGTGACCGTCCCAAGGCCCAGGAGGCTGCTCGCATGGGAACGCCTTGCAACCGACCTGGATACCGACCTGCTGGAATCCATGACCACGACCGTCAGCCTGGATGAGGTACCACATGCAGCGGCCGAGATCCTGGCCGGTCGAGTCCGTGGCCGCGTGGTAGTCGACCTGAACGCAACCTGACGGGCCGCCGGAGCCCCACCGGGTGCTCAAGACCGGTGGGTGCGCGAGGAGGGACTTGAACCCTCACGTCCTTACGGACACAGGAACCTGAATCCTGCGCGTCTGCCAATTCCGCCACTCGCGCGAGCAGCGTCGGGAAGGGTACCGCCTGTCTCGCCGATCAGCCCCGTCGAGGTGAACCTGTTCCCCCAACTGTCAACAAGTAGCATCGCTTCCACAGTGAACGATCAGGTCCTGACCATTGTCGGGCTGGGTGCCCTCGCCCTCGTCTACTACGTGTTCCTCCGGGTGGTGAGATCAGCGTGGTTGGCCTCCCGGCCCTCCCGTGCGGCACATCGGTGGGGAGCGTCACACCTGTTCGTCGTCGAACCCGAATCCATGAGCGGTCGGGCATTCGACCTGTGCGACGACCTCACCGTGGGTAGGGCAGCCGGATGCTCGGTGACAATCGACGACAACCATGTGTCCCAGATGCACGCAAGGATTTTCCACCGAGGCGGCAAGCTCGTCGTTGAGGACCTTGGATCGGTCAACGGCACCTACATGAACCGTGCCAGGGTGATCGTCCCAACGGTGATCGGAGCCGGTGATCGACTCCAGGTTGGCGACACGGTCCTCGAGGTGGCCTGATGCCAGCGTCGCCACACCAGGTGTCCACTCACCTCGCCGGTAGCCCGTGATGGGGCCTGTCGGGCGTCGCTCCCGTACGGATGATTCGATTCGACTGGTTCA
>DLRQ01000080.1:0-1294 GCA_002501135.1 Candidatus Neomicrothrix sp. UBA7884 | reverse complement strand
CTGGCCGACGGTATGGGAGGCCACCGCGGCGGCGAGGTGGCGTCGGCCGAGGCGGTTGCCGCAGCCCTCGACGGGTTCGACGTTCATACAAGACAGGGTCTGGCAGCAGCGGTGCTTGCAGCAAACCGGGCGGTTCTCGTTCGCGCCTCAGGTGACCCGCACCTGTCCGGCATGGGCACGACCATCTGCGCCCTGGCCCACGTGGTTGGCGACAGCGGAGATGATGCTCTGGCCGTGGCAAACGTCGGTGACAGCCGGGTCTATCGTTTTTCCGGAGGTCGGCTGGAACAGGTCAGCGATGACCACAGCCTTGTCGCAGATCTGATGCGAGCCGGCGAGTTGAGCCCCGACGAGGCTGCGAGACACCCGAAGCGCAACATCCTCACCAGGGCGCTGGGAATCGAGGCCGACCTGGTCGTGGACACCTGGGAACTGGTTCCGGTCTCCGGAGACAGGTACCTACTGTGCAGCGACGGTCTGGTGAACGAACTTGACGACTCCCGGATCACCCGGATCCTCCAGGACAAGGCCGAGCCAGAGGCAGCAGCGGTTGAACTGGTTCGCTCAGCCGTTGATGCCGGGGGCCACGACAACGTGACCGTCGTGGTCGTAGATGTGGTTGCGGCTTCGTCGACTCCGGGCGGAGTTGGTTACAGGAGGACCCGTGCCAGGCCCGAAAGAGCTTCGACGCTCGGTTTCCAGGACGGCGCTGGAGCGGTGTCTGTGCTTGCATGGCGTCTTGGCGGTGCGGCACTGGCCCTGACGTTGATTCTGGGGGCGATAGTCGGTCTGATCGGGGTATACGCCCGCAGTGGCTGGTTCGTTGGATACCACGACGACAACGTGGCGGTGTTCCGTGGGAGACCATCTGGGATCCTCTGGTTCGACCCGACCCTCACCGAGGTGGAAGGGCTCCCGCTGTTGATCCTCGACGATGCCGACAGGATGCTTGTTATCGACGCGATCGAGGTTGGTTCCCTCGAGGATGCCCGCCGCGTGGTTGAACAACTCAAGGAGCGTTCCCAATGATCGCTGATCGACATCACCGGTCCAGAGTCCGCAGGTAGAATCCGCCTCCATGCCAAACGAAGGCCCGACCGTGTTCAACGGTCGGTACGAACTCCACCGACAGATTGCACGCGGCGGTATGGCCGACGTCTATCTGGCGCGCGACCTTCTGCTCGACAGGCCCGTGGCGGTGAAGGTGCTGTTCGATGAGTTTGCCGACGTGCCGGACTTTGTTGAGCGGTTCCGACGCGAGGCTCAGGCGGCAGCCAACCTGAACCATCCCAAC
>DLRQ01000027.1:12323-19486 GCA_002501135.1 Candidatus Neomicrothrix sp. UBA7884 | reverse complement strand
GGCACCTTGATCAGCGAAGGTGGTGCGGGCAGTCCGGTGCGACCGCTTGAGGGGCTGTCGGTTGTTGAGGGGTCGGCCTTCGTGGCGGCGCCGTCGGGTGGCATGGCACTGGCGCAGTTGGGTGCCGACGTGGTCCGTTTTGATCGGATTGGCGGGGGGATCGACCACAAGCGGTGGCCCTTGACCGATGACGGTGTCAGCCTGTACTGGAATGGCCTGAACCGGGGTAAGAGGTCGATGGCGGTGGACCTGTCCGATGGCAGGGTGCAGGAGCTTCTGGGTGGGTTGATTACGGGGGCGGGCAATTTCCTCACGAATTTTCCGGCTGGCGGGTGGTTGTCGTGGGAGCGTCTGAGTGAGGGTGTCGAGGATCTGGTGATGGTTGCCATCACGGGTAGTCACGATGGAACCACGGCGGTGGACTACACGGTCAACTGTGCGGTGGGGTATCCGGCGGTGACGGGTCAGGCCGACGATCCGAGGCCTGTCAACAACGTGGTTCCCGCCTGGGATTTGGTGTGTGGCCAGATGGCTGCCGTGGGCCTGTTGGCTGCGGATCGCCACAGGTCGGTTACCGGCGAGGGGCAGCTGGTGTCGTTGGCCCTGGCCGATGTGGCGTTGGCGGCAGTGGGGGCGCTCGGGAACCTGGCTGAGGCCCAGGTGAACGGAACCCAGAGGGATCGAATCGGCAACGACCTCTATGGCGCTTATGGAAGCGACTTTGAGACGTCTGATGGCCGGCGTGTGATGGTTGTGGCCATCAGCCCCAAGCAGTGGAGGGGCCTGTTGGCGGCTACCGGTACGACCGACGAGGTGGTGGCTCTGGCTGATGTCATGGGGCTGGACTTTGCCGACGAGGGCGACCGGTTCGTCGCCCGTGGCGAGTTGGGTGGCCTGTTCTCTCCGTGGTTCGCCGGGCGGAGCCTTGGCGAGGTTGCGTCCGTTCTGGACGGTCACGGTGTCTGTTGGGGGCCTTACAGGACCTTTTTGGAGATGCTCGACGAGGACCGGCGTTGTTCGACGGCGAATCCGTTGTTCGCCGAGTTGTACCAGCCCGGGGTTGGGGTCCACCTTGTTCCGGGTTCGCCGCTGGCTTTCGGGGGCCCTGGTGTCGTGGAGCGAGGGGCGGCTACGGCGCCTCTGCTTGGGGAGCACACCGAGCAGGTGCTGAGTGACGACCTGGGTCTTTCGTCAGCCGAGGTGGGCGATCTCTTTGACAGGGGTGTGGTGGCCGGCCCCTGACGGGGGTGGTGGGGCGTTCAGGCCCCCCAGACAACGAGGTGCCAGTCGAGTACAGGTACTGCGTTGCCGTCGCGGTCTGCCTCGACCTTGATCTGGACTGATCTCATGTTGCCGGCGCCCGCCGGTTGTTCGTCGATGAGCGTGTGGTTGAAGCTGAGAACGTCGCCTTCGTGGACGGGTCCGGTGTGGTCGCAGGCCTGCCATCCGAGGATGGTTGCGTTTGCCGGCATGACCCGGTTGAGGGAGGCCTGGGCCAGACCGATGGTGTGGCCTCCGTAGACGAGGCGTTGGCCGCTTCCGGTGGCTGGGTCGCGGTGGACAGGCGCCAGGTTCTGGGTGAGGCGGGCAAGTTCGGGTGCTGAGGTGACCGTGTCTCGCAGCGGGTCGGTGCGTGTGGTGCCGGTTTCCCACCGGTTGTCGTGTGTCAGCGGTGACGGGTTCCAGTCGGCGGGGGCGTAGTTGGTCCAGTCGGCCAGGTTGACCTCGGGGTTCACGTCGCCGAGGTCGTCGTGGTTTCCTGTTTCGGCTTCGGGGTGGCGCATGTGGAGCATGGCGCAGCGTTCGTATTCAACGACGGGTTCGCCGTTGTCGACGCACGCGGTTCTGATGCCGAGCAGGGCGAGTCCCCTGGGGGGCCTGTCGGGTCGGTGGGTGAGTTGCCGCAGGCCCAGGATCTGGACGGTTGTCTCGAGGGTTTCGCCGTGACGTACCGCTCTTTGAAGCGCCACGCCACGGTAGAAGAGGTTGGCGATGACCGCCCGGGTGGCGACGGTGCTCTGGCCGATGGAGGTGTGCATCACGAGGGCGGGGTTCACGAGCATGCCGGGGTTTCCGGTGACTGCCTCTGCCATGGTGCTGCTCAGCGAGGTGGCGAGTGGGTCGCCGCAGATGGCCTGGTATGTGGCGGCCTCGCCCGGCCCGATGGTCATGGCGGGTGCCGGGTCGAGTACCTGGCCGACCGTGAGGTCGTCAAAGAACGGTCCTGTGGGCTGCTTCACGGGTGTGAGCATGCCATCGCCGGGGGTGGGCAACCACATCCTGACATGTTGCTACCGGGTAGTCATCGTGGAGAGGTATGCCTGCTGTTTCGATCCATCGCTGGGAGAGATAGATAGGTTCTCTAACAATCATTAGCGGGCCCTGTTCATGCATTGGCCGGTTTCCTACTATCACCGGTCTGGAGGGGCTGTGGGGAACAGCCCGGGAATCAGAAAAGGGGTACCATGTCAATAGCAGCGGCGAACACGTACGTCGACTGGCAGACGCAGGCCTGGATGACCGACGGCCTCTGTGCAGGTAGAAGCGATCTCTTCTTCGCCCCGTTTGCAGAGCGACCAGAGGCCAGGGTCCGCCGCGAGTCGAAGGCGAGGGGACTCTGTGAGTCCTGTGAATCGACGGTCGAGTGCAAGGCCTACGCACGCGACAACCGTGAACTGGGTTTCTGGGGCGCAGAGTCCGAGTCTGAGCGGGCCACGGCCGGCTTTTCGCCGACCACGCCGATCATCGGGCGCCGTCAGGTGGCGGCGAAGCGGGCTGCAGCGGCACTGGCCGAGGCCAGCTGACCCCAGCCCGAACAGGATCTCCCTACGGGAAGATCCCACGCTGTTCGTAGACGACCTTGAGGCGACGTAGCGCAATCGCGTAGGCGGCGTCGCGACGCGAGGCGATGTCGAGTTCCTCGCGTATCTCACAGATGGAGTCCGAGGCCTTCCAGAGGATGTCGCGCAGTTTGTGGTCAACATCGTTGAGGTTCCACGTCTGGGCCGACCGGTTCTGCAGCCACTCGAAGTAGGAGACGATCACACCGCCGGCGTTGACGAGGATGTCTGGCAATACCTCGATACCCCGATCGGCCAGGATGGCCTCGGCCTCGAGCGTTGTGGGGCCGTTGGCGGCCTCGACGACCACCTTCGCCTTGATCTGTCCGGCGTTGTCGGCAGTTATCTGGTTCTCCAGGGCCGCCGGGATCACCATGTCGGCGTCGACCCCCCACAGGTCGGCCGGCTCGATCCAGTCGGCGTTGGGGAAGCCGGTGACCGTGCCGTGTTCGCCTACCCAGTCGGTCAGGTCGAAGGCGTCGATGCCGTCCTCGTCGGCGATGGCCCCGAGGTGGTCTGATGCGGCCACCACACGTGCACCGTGGACCTGCAGGATGCGGCCGGTGGCTCCACCCACGTTTCCCCAGCCCTGAATGACGGCTCTGCCGCTGCTCAGGTCAAAGTCCGTCTCGTCGGCCCAGTGCTGGAGGCAGAACATGACGCCCTGGCCGGTGGCCTTGTCGCGTCCGGGGCTTCCGCCGGTCTCGAGGGTCTTGCCGGTGACGATGCGCTTCACGTTCTGGCGTTCGGTGACACCTGTGGAGTTTGCGTAGGTGTCCATCATCCAGACCATTGTCTGGGCGTTGCTGCCCAGGTCGGGGGCTGGGATGTCGTGGTCGGGGCCGATGTTGGAACCGAGGGCGTGTGTGAACCGGCGGACGACCCGCTCCAACTCCTCGGGCTCTACATCTCTCGGGTTGAACGCGATGCCGCCCTTGGCACCGCCGAACGGGATCTTGCAGAGCGCAGACTTCCAGGTCATCCATGACGCGAGGGCTTTGACCTCGTCGAGGTCTACGGCATGGTGGAACCTGACGCCTCCCTTGTATGGGCCCATGAGGTTGCTGTGCTGAATGCGGTAGCCGCGGAATACCTGATACTCACCGGTGTTCATGCGGACCGGGAAATTCACGATGATCTCGTTCTTGGGCTGGGACAGGATCGAGCGGATGCTGTCGGGCAGTTCGATCAGGTCGGCGCCACGGTTGAACTGGGCGAGGGCTGTTGCGAAGAGCCCGTTGTCTTCATCGGCCATTGGTTCTCACCCCTTGCGCCATGGTTGGCGCCGGTCAGAGGACAGTTGTTCGACCAAATTGATCGGAAGTTGCAGTCGAACGCTACTACTGCCGGCTTTCCAGCAGGCGGGGGCTGGCAGCTACGAGCAATCCGCCGATCGTTGAGCAGATGGCGACTACCGCCCAGGTGGATGATCCGGGTGTCACCAGTTCGAAGTAGTCGCGGCCGGCCGGCAGTGCCAGCACCCCGGCGTAGGAGGAGGCCATGGCTGCCGCCAGTCCCAGTTTCCATGTGCGTAGTGGCCGGCTGATCGACACGAGAATCATGAGACCGACGACAAGCAGGGCCATTGTGGCGGCGGTGCGGGCTTCGGCCAGGCTGGAGTCACCTCGCCTGACGATCTCATAGCAGGCGAAGGTGGAGATGGCTGCAGCCACACCGGCAGGCAGGGAGTACCTGAGTACCCGTTTGAGAAAGCCGGTGTCGACAAGAGAGGTGTCGGGTGCCAGAGCAAGGAAGAAGCCAGGCACGCCGATTGAGACCGTTCCGATGAGGGTCAGCTGCTTGGGCAGGAACGGGAACGGGGAGCCGATGATGGCGACGAGGGCGGTCAACAGCACGGCGTAGGTGGCCTTTGAGATGAACAGGTTGGCGACCCGCTCGATGTTGTTGATGACGCGTCGGCCTTCGGCCAGGACCCTGGGGAGGGTGGAGAAGCGGTCGTCGAGAAGCACAAGCTGGGCCACGGCGCGGGTTGCCGAGCTTCCTGAACCCATGGCGATTCCCATGTCGGCGTCCTTGAGGGCGAGGACGTCGTTGACGCCGTCTCCGGTCATTGCCACGGTGTGGCCGCGTGACTGGAGGGCGGCGATCATGGCCCGCTTCTGGTGCGGTGTCACCCGCCCGAACACGGATTCGCCGGCGAGCAGGTCGGCCAGTTCGTCGGGGTCGCTGGGAAGGTCACGGCCGTCGAAGCCGGTCTCGGCGTCGGGAATGCCGGCCCGTCTGGCCACTGCTGCGACCGTGGCCGGATGGTCACCTGAGATGACCTTGAGGTCGACCCCCTGTTGGATGAAGTATTCGAGGATCTCGGGAGCGTCCTCCTTGACGGTGTCTTCGAGGAGAACCAGGCAGAGCGGCGCCCGGGCCTTCGGTAGCGAATCGGTGTCTTCAGCGGGGGTCGATGCCCGTGTCAGAACGAGGATCCGGTAGCCCGTGTCGGCGTGTTCGGCCACGCGTGCCCTGGCTGTGGCCCACTCGCCCTCCGGCAGCAGCACGTCGGGCGCGCCGAGGTGGTAGACGCCGTGGTCGGCGAACTCGGCTGCTGCCCACTTGTGGGCCGACGAGAAGGGGGTTACCGATGTGGTGGTCCAGCCGGGGTCCGGGCACGCTGCCGCAACGGCTGACAGGGTGGCGTTTGGCGACGGGTCAGCTGCGGCCATGGCACCGAGTGCTGCTGTGGCATCGGTCTCGGAGGTGGAGCCGATGACCTCGACCCGCCCGAAGGAGATCTCGCCGGTTGTGATGGTTCCGGTCTTGTCGAGGCACAGGGTGTCCACCCGCGCCAGAAGTTCCACCGAGGAGAGTTCCTTGGCGAGTGCCTGTCGCCTGGCCAGGGCGATCACGCCGACGATGAACGAGAGGCTCGTGAGCAGGACGAGGCCGTCGGGGACCATTGCCACGGCGGCTGCGACGGTGCCCCTCAGGGCCTCTTCCCAGAGGTCTTCGGTGATGAGCAGTCGCAGGGCCAGGAGGCCGGCGGCCGGTGGGATGATGGCGGTCAACCAGCGCAGGATGGTGTTCACCCCGGAGCGGAGTTCGCTGTCGGCGAGCTTGAACCTGCGGGCCTCCTCGGCCAGGGACGCGGCGTAGGAGTCGGCTCCGATTCTGGTTGCCACGTAGTGGCCTGAACCGGCCGAGACGAAGCTGCCCGAGAGCACCGGGTCGCCGGTTGCCTTGTCGACCGGGTCGGCTTCGCCGGTCAGGAGGGATTCGTCAATTTCGAGGCCTACACCTGAGAGAACATCACCATCAACGACAACCTGGTCGCCGGGTGCCAGTTCCATTACGTCGTCGGCGACCACCTGGGAAACGGCCACCTCCCGGGGTGTGCCATCACGCACCACGCGCGCCCTCGGGGCCGAGAGGAGGGCCAGATTCGTGAGGGTTCGTCTGGCCTTCAGTTCCTGGATCACCCCGATGACGCTGTTGGAGACGATTACGCCGGCGAACAGGGCATCACCTGGAAAGCCGGCTACCAGGATGAGGGCCAGAAGCGTTCCCATGATGGCGTTTACCGGTGTGAGGACGTTGGCCCTGAGGATCTCGCGGGTTGTGCGCACGGGTGCATCGGGCACGTCGTTGACCCGGCCGTCGGCTATTCGTTCCGCCACCTCGGCGGAGCTCAGACCAGATGGGGCTTCCAGCAGTTTGTTCACCGGGCTGATGGTACGAGGTTGGAGAGGGCCGGTGGCCTGATCAGCCCGGGGACCTCTCCAGCCGGTAGCTGCCGGCGTTCATGGTCAGGCGGTGGCGGGCACCCGGCACAGACGGGTCCTCGGCCTCGTATCCGGCGTCGCCCGACCACATGGCGACCACTCCGTCGTCCGTCCGGGCCATGTGGGTTTCGTAGAAGAGCGGTGCCATCTCGTCGAGTGCCTCCAGGGCCTCCGTCGTCGAGTTCCAGGCTGTGAGCAGGTCGAGTGTCATCCACGTGGGTGGCGCCAACTCGATCTCACCCAGGTCCCGAAGTTTCATGGCGGCGGCAGGCGACAGCCAGGCGTGTTCGGTGATCTCACCGTCGTCGATCGAGACCTCACCGGAGGCCACACGGGTTGCAAAGAAGAAGGTTGAAAAGCGCTTGGGGGTTATCGGCGGGGGAACCCAGTAGGAGAACCAGACAAGCGAGCCTGCATCGACGGTCAGGTCTGCCTCCTCGGAGGCTTCTCTGACGGCCGCTGCCGCAGCCGTGGCAAGTTCGTCCGGTTTGCCGTCAGTTCCGGTGATGGTGTCGGTGTCGTCGATGCGGCCGCCGGGGAATACCCACATTCCACCGAATGCGATCTTGGAGTTGCGTCGCAGCATCAG
>DLRQ01000027.1:0-12016 GCA_002501135.1 Candidatus Neomicrothrix sp. UBA7884 | reverse complement strand
CTTGGAGTTGCGTCGCAGCATCAGAACTTCGAGGCCGCCGTCACCGTCGCGCATGACGATGACTGTTGCCGCCGGGATCAGCTCGGTTGCACCGTGCTCGGCGTGGTGGCGCGCCCATGCCTCGTAGCGCCGGTTGTCAATGTGCTCGGTCACCTGGGCCTGCTGTCGATGGCTTTCGGCATGGGGTGAAGGTAGTCCGTCCGATCGATGGCGCTGCCAGTGGGTGTGCTAGACGGTTGCGAAGGTTGACGCGGCCGTCCGGCCGGAGTCTGGGCAGGAAGGCGAGGGGGACATGCAGGAACTGAATGGTCGGGTTGCGGTGGTGACCGGTGCGGCCAGCGGAATCGGCCTTGCCATGACCGAGGCGTTCGTTGCCCAGGGCATGAAGGTCGTGATGGCTGATGTCGAAGAGGATGCACTCGCCTTCCAGGCGACACGGCTGGAGGCGGCTGGGGCGCCGGTGCTGGGCGTCCTGTGTGATGTGACCGACCCAGCTGCGGTCCAGGCTCTGGCTGATGCGACGATCGACAACTTCGGTGGTGTGCACGTTTTGTGCAACAACGCCGGGATCGGGCCGTCGGGTCCGATGCTTGAGACGACACCATCGGAGTGGCAGTGGCTGATCGGGGTCAACGTTTTGGGCGTGGCCTACGGGGTGACCACCTTCGCCCCTCTGATGGTCGAGGCCGGTGAGGGGCACATCGTCAACACGGCCTCGCAGGCCGGCCTCATGACAACGGTGAGGCTCGGCATGTACTGCGCCAGCAAGCACGCTGTAGTGGGCCTGTCCGAGTCTCTCTACCGGGAACTGGAGGACACGCCGGTGGGTGTGTCGTGTCTCTGCCCGGAGTTGGTGCTGACCAACATCTTCTCGTCGCAGCGGAACCGGCCCGACTGGGTGGAGGTTGCGGGGGATGAGCCGACCGGTGTGCCCAATCCTGAGATCCTTGAGTACTTGGCGACACACGGGATCGATGCCTCGAACGTGGCCGACGCCGTGGTGGATGCCGTGAAGGCTGACAGGTTCTGGGTGTTCACCCACGATGTGACGTTGCCTGAGGCAATGAGGCGCTTTGAGGACCTGCAGGCGGGACGGAACCCGACCCCGGGAGAAGGGGCCCTGGGCTGACCTGGCCGTCCTCGGTCGGTTCTGCATCGACCACGCGGTGCTTCTATGGTCGATGCCATGCAACTGGGAGACATCGACCTTTCCGATATGGAAGGTTTCTGGACCAGGCCGATGGTCGAGCGCGAGGCTGCCTTCGCCACGCTGCGTAGCGAGGACCCGATCAGGTTCTTCGAGGAGCGCGACTTTGAGATCCTTCCTGCTGGACCGGGTTACTGGGCGGTGACCAGGCATGCCGACGTGATCGAGGCCAGCCGCCGTTCTGACCTGTTCTGTTCAGGGAACGGAACCAACATTCCCGACCTGCCTCCGGAGTTCAACGAGTTCTTCGGCTCCATGATCAGCATGGACGATCCCCGCCACGCCCGGATGCGCCGGATCGTGTCGGCGGGTTTTACACCCAAGATGATGAGGCGACTGGAGGTCCACGTCGAGGAGACAGCCGAGTCGATTGTCGACAGCGTGGCTGGGCGGGGAGAGTGTGACTTTGTGGGCGATATCGCCGCCCGCCTTCCGTTGGTGATCATCTGCGAGATGATGGGCATCGACACGGACCGCTACGACGAGGTGTTCCGGCTCTCCAACATCATCCTCAGTCAGGGCGATCCGGAGTTCTTTTCAGAGGGCGACAATCCTCTGGAGGCCTTTCTGGCGGCGGGAGCAGGCCTTGCCACCATCATGAACGAGACAGCGGAGTCGCGAAGGGGTGGCGACGGTGAGGATCTCACAACGATTCTCGTGAACGCCGAGGTGGAGGGTGAGAGGCTCACACCCGACGAGTTGGCCTCGTTCTTCGTTCTGCTCTGTGTTGCGGGCAACGAGACCACCCGAAACGCCATCACCTGGGGTCTCGAGTTCCTCACTGCCAATCCGGACCAGTTGGATCTGTGGCTGGCGGACATCGACGGGATCACGCCGACTGCTGTCGACGAGATCGTTCGCATGTCGAGCCCGGTGATCCACTTCCGTAGAACCGTTACGACCGATGGGGCGCGCCTGGGAGACAGGGAGTTTTCCGCCGGCGACAAGGTCGTGTTGTGGTACAACTCGGCCAACCGGGATGAGGCGGTGTTCGATGACCCCGACAGGTTCGACGTGACACGTGACCCCAACCACCATGTCGGTTTCGGTGGGCCGGGCCCCCACTTCTGCATGGGGTCCCACCTTGCCCGGCGGGAGATTTCGGTGCTCTACAGGCACCTGCTGAGGCGCCTTCCCGACATCCACGCCACGGCGCCGCCTGACCGACTGCGGGCCAACTTTGTGAACGGTGTAAAGCGCCTGCCCTGCGCATTCACCCCTGCCTGAGCTGGGCGGCGGGTTTCAGGCGATGGCCCACTCGGCCTCGGGGTCTGGTCCCGGGTCGGCTGTGGCCCTCCCCCTTCGGTGGAGGGCAAGCAGGTGGGCGAACACAGATGCTCCCGCCGCCTTGTGGAGTTTCTCGTCAACGTCGGCGTAGATGTCGGCGACGAGCGCGGCGACTGTTCTGGGTCCGTCGGTGAGGGCGGCCACGATCTGGTTTTCGCGGTGGCGGCGGTGGGCAAGTAGGGCCGTTACGAACGGGATGGGGTCGGTGATGGCCGGTCCGTGGGTGGGGCGATAGGTCGTCTCTGAACGGCCGACCAGGCGTTCCAGGCCGTCCATGTAGTCGGCCAAATCTCCGTCGGGGGCTGGAATCACCGTGGTGGACCATCCCATGACGTGGTCTCCGGTGAAGAGGGTCTGCTCTTCAGCCAGGGCAAAGCAGAGGTGGTTGGAGATGTGGCCCGGGGTGTGGAGGCACTCGAAGGTGAAGCCCTCTCCGGCGACGATGTCGGTGTCGGCCACAGCGATGTCGGGTACGAAGTCGATGTCACCGCCGCCTTCGCCGTCGTCTGATTCCGGGTCCTCTCCGGCTTCGGTCGCCCGCCTGATCCGCTCCTCGTGTGCCTTGATGGCCGCCTCGGGGTGGGGTCCGAAGCCGTAGGTGGTGGCGCCGGTTGCAGCCTTCACTGCTGTGGTGGCCGGTGAGTGGTCGGGGTGGGTGTGGGTGATGAGGATGTGGGTGACTGTCTGGCCGTCGACGGCGGCCAGCAGTGCGGCGACGTGTGCCTCGTCGTCGGGTCCGGGGTCGATGATTGCGACATCGCCGCCGGTCGGCCCCACGATGAAGGTGCCGGTTCCGTGGTAGGTGAAGCGGGACGGGTTGTCGGCGACGATGCGCCGCACGAGGGGCGAGACCTGGTCGGCCCGCCCGTACTCCGGTGGGTCCTCTTGAAGAAGCAGTTGCGCTATCGGTACGTTCATGACTGAGATCCTGCCCGGCCGAGGGGGTCGATGCAGCGACGGGCAGGATCCCGGTCAGGTTGGCCTGGTTCGGAACCGGTTCAGGTGGCGCATTCGGAGTCGCCGATCTCGGCCACGTATGGGCCTGTCTCGTCGAAGTCCACGTAGTAGCCGGGCCCTTCGTCGGGTGTGGGGAACTCGTCGAGGTCCTTGAGGTTGGTTGCCACCCCTGACGCTCCACCGGATCGTTTGAGCCACCCGTGGAACGGTTCACCTGCTTCGCGTTCGTCCACGAAGCGGCCTATGACCCTTACGGCCGCCTCTGGGGCGTTCCTGGCAGGCAGCCTCAGCGCCTTTTGTCCGAACTGGATCTGCTCGTCACCTACGTGCCCGCCGAGCAGCATCTGGTAGCCGGGCGCCGCTTTTCCGTGGGCACGTCGCTCGGCCCCGAAGAACCCGATGTCGGCGGTGTGGTGCTGGCCGCAGCTGTTGGTGCAACCGGAGATGTTGGTGCGTACGCCACCCACCTCGGCGAGGCCGGCCTCGTCGAGGGCGTCGCCGATTGCCTGGGCCAGGCCCCGGCTCTGGGTGACTGCGAGGTTGCAGGTGTCTGCGCCTGGGCAGGCCACGACGTCGCGCGAGAGTTCTGCGCCGGGTCTGGCCATGCCGGCGGCTTCTAGCATGTCGAACAGTTCCGGAAGCTGGCGTTCGTCGAGGTTTCGGACAATGAAGTTCTGCCTGTTGGTGACGCGGATGTCGACGTCGAGGTTCCGTACGACGGCCGCCATGGCCCGGAACTGGTCGCCGGTGATGTCTCCGAGGGCGCACCACGCATAGGCGGAGACGGTGCCGTTGCCGATTCCCCGGACCACGTTGGCCTCGGCCCAGCGGTCATATGGGGTCTTTGTGCCGATGCTGACGGGAACGCCGGTTCCTACCGGGGTGGGTGTCGCTCCCGGTGCAGTGCCGGCTGGTGTGTCACCCCATTCGGCTACCACGTCAGGTATCCCGCCGGGCCATGTTGCCGATGCGGGCAGGAGCTTGCGGGTGGCGAAGATGCGCCTTCGGACCTCATCGATTCCCAGCTGGTCCACCACCCATTTCATGCGGGCCCGCAGCTTGTTGTCGCGGTTGCCGGTCTGGTCGAAGACCCGCAGGATGGATTCGATTGTGGGGAGCAGGTCCTCTCTGGTGGTGAACTCCTCGAGCGCCAGTGCGGGGAAGGGGGTGGTGCCGAGCCCGCCGGCTATGTAGACGCGAAAGCCCTGTTCGACGCTGCCGTCCTCGAAGGTCCGGCTAGTTGCGACGATGCCGGCGTCGTTGAACATTGCCTGACCGCAGTCGGTGGCGCATCCCGAGAAGTTGATCTTGAACTTGCGGGGCAGGCGCTGGGCGATGGGGTTGCGTACGAAGTGCCTGTAGGCGGCTTCGGCCCATGCGGTTATGTCAAGCACCTCGAAGGGGCATGCCCCGGCGAGGTGGCAGCCCTGTACGTTGCGGACCGTGTCGCCGCAGGCCTCGCGTGTGGTCAGGCCCACCGAGGCCAGCTTCTTCATCACCTCGGGGACCTCGGTCAGCTCTACGTAGTGGAACTGGAGGTTCTGGCGTGTGGTGATGTGGCCCCAGCCGCGGCTGTGGTCCTCGACCAGCGAGCCCAGCATGTCGAGCTGGTCGGCGGTCATGGAGCCGTAGGGAACCTTGACGCGCACCATCTGGTTGGTGCCGCCCTGGCGTTGTCCGTAGATGCCGTTGTTGAGGCGGAAGACGCGGAACACGTCCTCGTCGACTCGGCCGGACTGGTAGTCGGCGAGTATCTCCTCGAACTTGGCTATGTCGGCTTCGATGTCGGGGTCGGTTGGCGTGACCGGGCGTGTTGGTGCGGTTGGGCTCGTCAGTTGGGCCATTGGGCGCCTCCGTGCTCGGTGGCCAGTTGGGAGATCAGGTCATCAAATCCCCGGTCCACCGTTCCGGAGTCGGTGACATCGAGGCCGGCGACGGCTCCGATCACGAGCACGGCCGGTGGTCGTACGGTCAGGTCGGCCATTTTGGCGAGGTGGGTCCTGTGGACACGCTGGTGGGTGGTGGTGGCTGACTCCACGGCTGCGACGGGGGTGTCGGGTGTGAGGCCTCCGGCCAGCAGTCGTTCGGCTATCACTGCCGTGCGGGTTGCTCCCATCAGTACTACGAGGGTGGTTCCGAGTCGGGCCGCTGCGTCCCAGTCGATGGACTGTTCAGAAGCGGGGTCCTGGTGTGCGGTGATGACGGTGAAGCCGCTGGAGTGTCCGCGCATCGTCACCGGGATCCCGGCGGCCGCCGGTCCGGAGACAGCGGAGGTGATTCCCGGTATGACCTCGACGTCGATTCCGGCTGCCCGTAGGGCCTCGGCCTCCTCGCCGCCGCGTCCGAACACGAACGGGTCACCTCCCTTGAGGCGTACGACGGTGTGGGCTCTGGTGGCCGCTTCCATGAGGACCTGGTGGATCTGTTCCTGTGCGTCGGCTGGTCCGCCGGGTCGTTTGCCCACGTCGATCACCTCTGCCCAGGGGGCGATCAGTGCCAGGACGCCGGGGTCGATCAGGCGGTCGTGTACGACTATGTCGGCTGAGTCGAGCAACCTGGCTGCACGCAGCGTCAGGAGGTCCGGGCTGCCGGGGCCGGCGCCGACGAGGTGGACGGTCATTGTGCCGGTTCCAGGGTCGGAGCCGGTGGCAGGCCGAGGCCTCTTCTGAGGACCTGCCTCGCGGTTTCCAGATCTCCTCTACGAACGGTTTCGATGAGGGTGTCGTCGAGGACGCGATCCCAGGCGGGGGACTCGCTGCTTCCGGTCGCTTCGCGTAGTTCGGTTCGGACCTCAGAGGCGAGGGCCAGAACGGTGGCGTGTTCGGGGCCGATGTCGTCAAAGAGGCTGCGGCGCAGCCACCGGGACACGGCGGGACTGCTGCCCCCGGTGGACACGGTGACCTGGAGGTCGCCGTGGCGGGAGACTGCAGGGAGCGTGAAGGTGCAGTGTTCGGGGTCGTCGGCGCTGTTCAGCCACACTCCGGCGGCCTCTGCGTCGCGGTGCACCTGGCTGTCCACGTCGGTGTCACCGGTGGCGGTTACGGCCAAGCGGTACGAGGCCACCTCACCGCGCCGGTAGGGGCGTTCGTGCCAGCGGATCCTGCTGTCGTCGGCTATCTCGTCGACAGCCGTTGGGGCGACGACGGTTACATCGGCTCCGGCGTCGAGCAGGCTGGCCACCTTGCGGGCAGCCACGGGCCCTGCTCCCACGACAAGGGCGCGGCGTCCTGCGAGGTCCAGGTTCACGGGGTAGGCGGTGGGGCTCACAGGTGGATCCCGCATTCGGTCCTGGGGGTGCCTGGCCAGCGTCCGCTCCTTGTGTCGGAGTCTGGTTGTGCCCGCTCGGTGCACGGCCAGCATCCGATCGACTCGTAGCCGTCTGCGGTCAGGGGGTTCACGATGATGTCCTGGAGTTCTACGTAGGCCGCCACCTCGCGTGTGGGCCAGGCGGCGATCGGGTTTATCTTGACGAGGCCGCGCCGGTCTGTCGACACGATGGGCGTGTCCGCCCTGGAGGTGCTGTCATCTCGTCTCAGCCCTGACAGCCACGCCTCCTTTCCGTTGAGTGCGCGGTCGAGGGGTGCGACCTTGCGGGCGGCGCAGCAGGCGTCGCTTCCCTTCGCCCACAGGTCCACGGTTTCCGGGTCGGGTCGTTCGACTCGCAGGTTCATCTCGTAGCGGACCTGGGAGCGGCGCAACACGTCGAGGGTTTCGGCGAAGTGGAAGCCGGTGTCGAGGAATACCACCTCGATGTCGGGGTCGATGCTGAGGGCCAGGTCCACGAGGAGGGTGTCGGTAAACGATGTGGTCAGTGCCAGGTGGTTTCCGAACCGGTCGACCGCCCAGCGGATGATTTCGGTCGGGTGGCTGGTTTCGAAGCTCAGGTTGAGGGAGTGGACCTGGGAGCGCGACAGGGCGGGTTTGCTGCGTATCTGGACTGTGGTGTCGGGCGTTGCCATGTCTCGGGTCCTGGTAAAGCCGATAGGTTTGGTCGGGATTAGGAGGACAATCTATAGAGGGTTGTTCGGAGAATCAACACTATTCCGATCAGATTAGTCAGGAATCTATCTGGTCAGTCGAAAGGTCTGATGCCAGACTCCCGGCATGCGACGCTCCATCGACGATTATCCGTTCAGCTCGACCGACTATCCATTGGGATTCGAGGAGGCCGACCTGACGCCGATCTCGTGGGCAGTGGCCATCAGCGACGACTACGACGATGCCCTGCCCAGGGTGATCCTCACCGTCGAGGAGGTCGGAAGTGCCGGTCGGGGGCTGGTCACCCACCTGGGTCCCGACATCGTCCGCCGGCTCCGTGCAGCGCTGAGGGATGGCCTCGCCGAGATGGGCGAGGATCCCGGTCGCTGACCGCCCGTAGCGGTCGACCCGCTAGACAGGGGGCCATGTCGACCGCTGATCAACCCGCTGCGAACGCACCGGATGGCGGCGACGAGAACGCTGCCCGGCAGAACCTTGCCGACGGGGTTCGCGGCCTCGTCGATGACCTGCACCTGCTTCAGTCCCCGCCTGAACAGCTGGAGGAGGCCAGCCGACTGGTTGCCGAGGCCAGGAGCCGGCTGGGCAGGTTGGAGAGGCTGCGCTGGTACGAGGCGTCCGATGAGGACCTCGACGACGCCGGCCGGGGGCGCCTGCGCGCCGAGCACCGCCAGCACAGCCTCTACCGCGGAGATCACAACCCCCTGGCACCACCAATGACTGTCGTCCGCGAAACCGATCCCGAGAGAAGGCAGATCGTCGTCGGCGAAGTACACACCGGCCGGAGCCGCGAGGGTCCACCGGGCCGACTCCACGGAGGTTTCCTTGCCGGGCTGTTCGACGACATCCTGAGCGGCGCACCCGGGCTGGTGGACGCGGGCCCGGCCGTGACAGCGCGCCTCGAGGTTCGCTACCGGAAGGCCACACCGATAGACACCGACCTGCGCCTGGAGGCATGGGTGGAGAGGCAGTCGGGGCGCCGCCTCGTAGCCAGGGCAAGGTGTCTCGTTGCAGGTGAGGTAACCGCCGAGGCAGAGGCCCTGTTTGTGACGGTCACGCACAGGCCGGCTTCAAGCGAACAGGGGAGCGGACGTTGAACGACGGGTATGACTCCAGACCCGTCGTCTGTTTCCTCTGCACGGGCAACGCCGCCAGATCGGTGATGGCCCGTGTGATGTTTGCCGATCGGGCGCCCGGGTACCGGGCGGTAGCGGCAGGCACCCTGGTTCTCGAGGGTCACCCCATGAGCCAGCGCACCCGCCTGGCCCTCGCCAACCTCAACCTCTCCGACATGGACCACAGGAGCCGCCAGTTCGGCGACGAGCACGCCAGGTCTGACCTGGTTGTGGCCATGGAGCCCGGCCACGTTGCCTGGATCAGGCGCCACCACCCGGAGGTGGCTGCCCGTACAGCGACCCTTCCGAGGCTGGTACGCCACCTACCCACGGCGGGCTCCCTGGGCGAGCGCCTGACAGGCATGGATTTGGCGGCCGTCGACATCGAGGAGTGGGAGGAGGTCGTAGATCCTGCTTCTGGCGACCAGGATGTCTTTCACGCCTGCGCCGCCGAGTTGAACGAAATGGTCGACCAGTTGGTCGCCCTCTTGAAACGGTGAGGTTGGTAGGCCACCGTCGCCAGGCCTTCGTGCTGGCCGCGGCCACGGGCTTCATAGGAATCACCTTCGGCGTTTTCGCAGACACCTCGGGCTTTTCGCTGTATCAGGCATCCGCCCTGTCGGTGCTCACCTTCACCGGGGCGTCGCAGTTCGCTGTTGTTTCGGTTGTTGCCGGTGGCGGGAGCACCGCGGCGGCTGTGGGCAGCGGCCTGTTGCTGGCTGCGCGGAACTCGCTCTACGGGCCGGTCATGGCGCCGATGCTGGGTGCAGGAAAGGGGCGCCGGCTGGTGGCTGCACAGTTCCTCATCGACGAGACGACTGCGATGGCCACCGCCCAGGACACTCCGGAACACGGTAGGGACGCCTTCTGGTTCACTGGAATCTGGCTGTTCGTGTTCTGGAACACCGGCACGGTCCTTGGCGTGTTGTTGGGTGGGGTGCTGGATGACCCCGGCGCCTGGGGCCTCGATGCAGCGTTCCCGGCAGCGTTCGTGGCCCTGCTGGTGCCTCACCTTCGGACCAGGCCCGGCAGGGTCACAGCACTGGTCGGTGCCGCCATCGCCGTGGTGGCAGTGCCAACAACGGCCGCCGGCCTGCCAATGCTCCTTGCCGCGGCTGCGGTCGGGCCGGGCCTCTGGGTTGCCGCCAGGTCAACACGGGTTGGCGGCGAAGGTGGAGCGGACCTGTGAGCTGGGGTGGGATCCTCGTGCTCTCGGCAGGCGCCTACCTGTTCAAGCTGGTCGGCCTCTCGGCAGGGGAGCGGTTCAGCAGGCCCCTTGCGCCCGTTGCGTCGTTGCTGCCGGCGGCTCTGTTCTCGGCCCTGCTGGTGATGATGTCGGTCACCGACGGGACTTCGTTGACCGTCGACGCCAGACTGTTCGGGGTGGCGGTCGGCGCTGTGGCGGTCTGGCGGCGGGCGCCGTTCGTCATCGTGGTACTGGCGGCCATGGCCGCCACGGCAGCGCTGCGTCTGGTCACGTGACCGACTCGGCCAGGCTCATGTACACCAGTCCCAGCGTCTAGGTTCGTCGCCGTGGTGGACGCGCACAACGAGGTTCCCGGCAACGTCTCCGAGTCGGTAAGGCGGTCCCTGGTGCACGGGCGCCCCCTCTGGCGCGGAGTCATGCACCGGGCGGCTGTTCCTCTGACAGTGGCCGGTGGTGCAGCGCTCGTCTGGGAGACCCCTCCCGGAGCCGACCGGCTCGGAGCCGGGGTGTTCGCCGTCGGGGCGCTGCTGATGTTCGTGGCCAGTGCCCTGGTGCACCTGCGCCGCTGGTCCATCCCTGTGTGGGAGTTGCTGTTCAGGTTCGACCATGCGGCGATCTTCATTCTCATAGCCGCCAGTGCCACGCCGGTCGCCGTGTCGAGCCTCGAGGGACGATCTGCACGGTTGTTGTTGTGGGCGACCTGGATTGGTGCCGCCATCGGTGTGACGCTGCGGATGCTTCCGTTCCACCCTCCACGTGGCCTCATGAACACGTTGTTCCTCTCCCTCGGCTGGGTGCCGATCATGGTGGCACCAGACCTGTTCCGGGCTCTCGATACATCGGTGTTGCTGCTGATAGTCATCGAGGGTCTTCTGTACAGCGGTGGTGCGATCATGTTGGGCGTCAGGTGGCCGGACCTGTCTCCCAGGGTGTTCGGATACCACGAGGTCTGGCATGCGCTCGTGACCACTGCGGTTGTGATCCACTTCGTGGTAGTTGCGATGATCGTCGGTGCCGGCTGACCGTTTCCCGCCGCACCCTGCCGCTACCGTCGCAGGTGATGCGCTTTTCCGCCATGCTCCTTGCTGTCGCCCTGGGTTCGGCGCCGCTCACCGCGTGTGGCGACGCTCCTGTCACCCAGCCGTCCGATGCCAAGACCTGCGTTGAGTTGACCAGGGCGGGTCGTGTGGTTGCGGAACAGGTTCTCGACAGCCTCGCTGGCCGGACCCTTGCAAGCCTCGAGGCCGATGACCCGGACCATCCCTTTGCAGCGGTTGACCGCCTGATGCGTACATCCGAGTTTGACGACCGGGCCCGGCAGTTGGGGTGTGGCCGCGGTGAGCTGGAGGTTGCAGCCTGCCTCGCCTATCAGGGTCTGGCCCAGCAGGCTGTGGGTGACCTGGCCCTTGAGTACCTGGCGCCCTACTTCACCGCCTGTGGCTGAATAGGGCAGCGATCGGTGGACCGCTGCTGGCAGACTGGCGGCAAGCAGCCAAGCCGGGAGCCCCAATGACCACCCAACGCCTTTCCGCCCGTGTCGGAGCCATCGCCGAGTCGGCGACAATGGCCGTTACCAACAAGGCCCGGGAGTTGCGGGCGGCAGGCGAACCTGTCATCGGGTTCGGTGCGGGTGAACCCGATTTCCCTACACCGGACCACATCGTCGCTGCTGCTGTAGCGGCCTGTGGGGATCCGGTGAACCACAAGTACTCGGCGGCGGGCGGGCTGCCGGAGCTGAAGGCGGCGCTGGTCGAAAAGACCCAGCGTGACTCGGGATGGCGCCCTGAGGTCTCACAGGTGCTGGTGACAAACGGTGGCAAGCATGCCGTCTACAACTCGTGTGCCGCCCTCTTGAACCCCGGCGACGAGGTCCTCCTTCCGGCGCCTTACTGGACCACCTACCCGGAGTGCATCGCCCTTGCCGGTGGAACGAGCGTGGTTCTCCAGACGGATGTGGCCTCGGGCTTTCGGGTCACCGTCGACCAGTTGGAGGCGGCCCGCACCCCCGACACCAAGGCGTTGTTCTTCGTGTCGCCCTCCAATCCCTCCGGGGCGGTCTATCCGGCCGACGAGATCAGGGCCATCGGGCAGTGGGCACACGAGCACGGCATCTGGGTCATTGCTGATGAGATCTACGAGCACCTCACATACGACGGACACGAGCACCACTCCATCCGTGCTCTGGTTCCGGACCTGGCAGACACCTGCGTGGTGCTGAACGGTGTCGCCAAGACCTATGCCATGACC
>DLRQ01000036.1:3776-4248 GCA_002501135.1 Candidatus Neomicrothrix sp. UBA7884 | reverse complement strand
ATTATGGGTTGACAGCCATTGGGATGTGCACGAGGTGAACTGAGGTATCGCTGCCTCACCTGCGGGTGAGACCTCCAGTCGTTGATGCAGAGACTGGGTGGTGCGGGTTATGTGACCGACCCCCCGGCCGAGCGCTGGCACCGGGATTTCAAGATCTACGACATCTTCGAGGGCGCCGAGCAGATCCAGCAACTGGTGATCGCCCGTGCCCTGTCAGGCATGCGCATCGAGTAGTTGGAACCTGTTGAACCGGGCCTAGTCGCGGCGTAGGGCCAGGGCCACGGCCTCCGCCCGGCTGTGCACATCCAGGCGGGCCAGGATGTGTTGGATGTGGTTTCGGACGGTCGCCGGTGAGAGGACCAGCCTCTCGGCAATGGCGGCACCGTCCAGCCCCTCGGCGAGAAGGTTCAACACCTCCCGCTCACGGTTTGTGAGCACGTCCAGACGCCCGTCTTCAACACCTGTAGTGGGG
>DLRQ01000036.1:0-3375 GCA_002501135.1 Candidatus Neomicrothrix sp. UBA7884 | reverse complement strand
AGGTGAACCAGACGGCACTGCTCCCGAAGTTCGGCTGGTGGGGTGATCGTCGAGGCACTCAACCACAGGGTTTCGCCGCCAGCAGAATGGCCCAGTACCTCTCTGGTCTCGATCGCCTCGTCTGGCTCACCGACGGCCGCCGCCGGGCAGCGACCGTCGCACACGGCATTGCCGCAGCGGTCCCGCCAGCAGAGGACCTCATGACAGGGCCGGCCCAATACCTCATCGGGGGAGTAGCCCAGCAGTTCGGTCGCCGCCCCGTTCCAGGCGATGATGCTGAACTCACCGTCGATTGCGAGCATTGCATCGCCGGTCCGGCCGAGCACGTCGAGCAGGTCCGCGAGAATGCCACCAACTCGCGGCTTGATGGCAGTCACGCTGGTCATAGACGGGACCGAATGTAGGTTGGAGCTCGGTTCCAGTCAACGTCGGCGGGGGGAATGTCAGACCACTCCCTGACCCTTCAACATGGCGAGGATGCCACCGGCTGCCAGGATCCTGCACATTTCCTCGGGCAGTGGATCGGCCTCGAATTCCAGGCCGCTGGAGACGTTGATGATCCGGCCCTCTCCAGGGTGGGCCTGAATTTCGTCACCCTGAGTGAATGCAGCGTGGGCGTCGCGACACACGAGTGCAGGAAGTCCCACCGCGATGGCGTTGCGCATGAACAGCCGCGACAGGGACTCGGCGACAATGCAGGTCACCCCCAGCGCCCTGAGGTTCTCGGCAGCAGTCTCCCGGCTGGAACCACAACCGAAGTTGCGGCCCGCCACGATCATGTCGCCGGGCTTCACCTCGGAGGCGAACTCCGGGACGACGGACTCCAGCACGTGGAGCTTTCTGACCTCGACCGGGTCGACGGCATAGGCACCCGGTGACAACACGTCGGTGCTGATGTCATGGTCGAGCCTCCAGGCTCGACCCTTCAGGATGTCATCGGCCATCGGGTGCTTCCAGGTGCCTGGGGTCGGTGATCTGGCCGGTCAGGGCCGCTGCCGCCACCGTGGCGGGGGAGGCCAGGTAGATCTCGGCCTGGGCACTACCCATGCGTCCGATGAAGTTTCGGTTGTGGGTACCGATGCAGCGCTCACCGGGTGCCAGCAACCCCCCGTGGCCACCGAAGCACGGACCGCAACCCGGCGCCAGAATCGAGGCACCAGCCTCCACGAGCGATGCTGCAACCCCCGTCTCCAGTGCCTCACCCAGGACGGCCTGTGATGCGGGGGCAACCAGCAGGCGAACCCCGTCAGCAATGTGTTTCCCGGCCAGGACCTCGGCTGCGGCCCGCAGGTCCTCGATCCGCCCGTTCGTGCAGGAACCGATGAAGGCCTGATTGATGGTGATGCCCTCGACCTCGACTACCGGGCTGACCCTGTCGACCTCGTGGGGAAGTGCAACCTGTGGCTCGAGGTCGGAGAGCGTAATTTCGTGGACGGCCTCGTAGGTGGCGTCAGGGTCCGGCTGGAAGGGTTCGGTGCCTGCACCTCCGTGGTCCCGCAGGTAGGCGTCGGTGACCTCGTCGGCTGCGAACAGGCCAAACTTGGCCCCCATCTCGAGCGCCATGTTGGAGACGGTGAGTCGGCTGGACATGTCGGCTCCAGCCACCGCCGGGCCGGCAAACTCCATCGCCCGGTACTGGGCACCGTCCGAGCCGAATCGGCCAGCCAGGTGCAGGATCACGTCCTTCCAGGAGACCCCGGACATCAGTTGGCCGGTCATCTCGAAGCGGATGGTCTCCGGGACCCGGAACCAGAGCCTCCCCGTCGCCAGTGCGTAGACCATGTCGGAGGTACCGATGCCCGTTCCTCCGGCACCGAGGGCTCCGTAGGTGGTCGTGTGGGAGTCGGTTCCCACGACCAGCTCACCCGGTCGGATGTGGCCCTGTTCGGGAAGCAGTTGGTGGCAGATTCCGCGGCCGGCGTCGTAGAAGGCTCCGATACCGAGCCTTTCGACGTGCTCCCGGATCTTCTGGTGGAGTTCCGCAGCGGCGGTGGAAGGGGCTGGTACCAGGTGGTCGATGACTACCACTGTCCGATCTGGATCCGACACCCTGTCCACGCCGACCTCGCGGAGCAGGTCGAACACCTGTGCGGCGAAGATGTCGTGCAGGAGGGCCAGGTCGACCTCGGCCATGACGAACTCCCCGGCGGCCACCTGGTTCCGTCCGGCAGCGCGGGCAAGGATGCGCTCGGCGAGGTTCATACCCACGGTGCCGCACCCACCCTCATCCGGCTCCCAGACTCCGACCGCCACACACGTAGAGCGTCTGGCCGGTCACGTAGGAGGACTCGTCGGATGCCAGGAACAGTGCAGCGTTGCCAATGTCCTCGGGCGTGCCTATGCGTCGGGCCGGGATGGTCTTTATCAGGCGCTCCTGCACATCCTCCTTGAGCCCCCGGAACAGAGGTGTGTCGACGAGCGCAGGGGCGATGCAGTTGGCGGTAATCCCGTAACGGGCCATCTCCAGGGCGAGTGAGCGGGTCAGGCTCACGACGGCTCCCTTGGAGGCCGCATAGTTGGTCTGTCCGGGTCCACCCAGCCATGCACGTGACGTGATGTTCACGATCCGACCTGATTCCTGTTCCATCATGTGGGGGGCCACCGCCCGGCAGCACAGGAACTGCGACTTCAGGTTCACCTCTATCACTGCGTCCCAGTCCTCTTCCTTCATCTTCGCCAGGTAGCCGTCCCTGGCGATGCCGACGTTGTTCACGAGGATGTCGACCCGGCCGTACGCGTCGAGTGCGGCATCCACGAGGCTCTCGGCACCCTCGGCAGTAGCGACGTTGGCGGTGTGGCCGGTGGCCTCTAGTCCGGCAAGCACGAGGTCGGCTGCCACAGCGTCGATCTTCTCCGGGCCGAGGTCGTTCAGCACGATCTTCGCCCCGGCTGCGGCGAGCACCCTTGCGATGCCCTCACCGATGCCCTGACCCGAGCCTGTGACTATTGCAACCCTGTCCAAAACACCCATGACTGTTACCTCCTGGTCGGTATCAACGTCCCTTGAACTCGGGTGGTCGCTTCTCTATGAAGGCCTGGATCCCCTCATCTCGGTCCTCGCTGGCACGCAGAACGGCATGGCTCGTCGCCTCCAGTTCCAGGCCGGTCTCGAGGTCGGTCTCGCTGGCCCGGTTGACGAGTGCCTTTACCCGATCGTGGGAGAGTGGGGCGCGACCGGCGATCCGTGCGGCCAGCGCCAGCGCCTCCTCCATGAGATCACCGTCAGGCACCACGCGGTTGACGAGGCCCATGCGCAGGGCGTCTGTGGCGCTGACGTGGTCGGCGGTGAACATGAGTTCCTTGGTGAAGGCGGGTCCTATCAGCCGGGTGGCCCGCTGTGTTCCACCGGCACCGGGCAGGCTTCCCACCTTGGCT
>DLRQ01000018.1 GCA_002501135.1 Candidatus Neomicrothrix sp. UBA7884 | reverse complement strand
GACACCCGTGGTTGTCGTCTGCTTTGACGCACGTCACATGAGCGACGTGTTCGCCGAGGACACGGTGAGGGTGCTTGCAGCCCGGGGGGTCGCGAGCATCCTGCTCCCGGGGCCACTTCCGACTCCTGTGCTGGCATTCACCCTGCGCGACCTGGGGGCTGACGCCGGGATCATGGTCACGGCCAGCCATAACCCACGTGCCGACAACGGCTACAAGGTCTACTGGTCAGATGGTGCCCAGATCATCTCTCCGATCGACTCCGAGATTTCGGCCCTGATCGATGAGGCACCCCTGCCCACCGACAACGACCTCGCCGATGCGGACAGCCCTCTCATCAGGCGGGCTGGGCAGGAAGAGGTTCTTCGCTACGTCGAGGCGACAGCCTCGGTCGTACAGACCGATTCGCCACGGTGCCTCTCTGTCGTCTACACGCCTCTGCACGGGGTGGGCCGTGCCACCTTGCTCGGGGTCTTTGAGAATGCAGGCTTCAACGAACCCATGGTGGTCCCCGAACAGGGTGACCCCGACCCCGACTTCCCGACCGTGGAGTACCCGAACCCCGAGGTACCCGGTGCCCTGGACCTGGCCATTGCCCTGGCGGCCGACGCCGGTGCCGACATCGTGCTCGCCAACGACCCCGATGCCGACCGCCTTGCCGTTGCGGTCCCCGACGGGTCGTCCTGGCGCACCCTCACCGGCGACGACGTCGGAGTGCTCCTCGCCGACCATGTGCTCACCGGGGGCTCTGGCCACAACCGCCTCGTCGCCACCACCGTGGTCTCCTCCAGGATGCTCGAGTCGATCGCGGCCCACCATGGAGTACGCCACGCCGAGACCCTCACGGGCTTCAAGTGGATTGTCAGGCCCGGCCTGCTCGACCCGTCAGCCGACTTCGTGTTCGGGTACGAGGAGGCAGCCGGATTCGCCGTGGGTGGCCTCGTACGAGACAAGGACGGAATCACTGCAGCCCTGGCATTCGCCGAGTTGGCCGCAACCGAAAAAGCCGCAGGCAGAACCGTCATCGACCGACTACACGACCTGTGGCAGCGCCACGGACTGCACAGGACCGGCCTGCGGACCATTCGCTTCAACGGGCCCGACGCAGTGTCACGGATGGCAGGGCTGATGGACAACCTTCGGACCAATCCTCCCGAAACCATGTCGGGAATGCGTGTGATGTCGGTAACCGACCTGGCCGAACCCGGTTCGGTGCTGCCGCCGACAGACACCATCGTCTTCAACCTGGACGGTGGACGCCTCGTGGTCCGACCCAGCGGAACCGAGCCGATGCTGAAGGCCTACGCCGAAGTGATCGACACCTCTCCAGATGACGACCTCGCTGAGGCCGAGGCGGCCGCGACCCGCCTCTTGGACCACCTGTTGGACGGCGCAGGCCTCATGTTGACAGGGGCGGTCACATGACGGCCTCGACCGTGTTTGTTCCGACCAAGGGCGGTGGCCCCGTGAGCACGACACCTGTCGACGCTGTCTCTCTCGAGGCACGGGCCGCTGCCCTGTGCACACGGTCGATCAAGACCACCAGCAAGCGGTCGGCCCTCCACACCACGATCAGGTGCATCGACCTGACCACCCTCGAGGGCACCGACACCCCGGGCAAGGTGGCGTCACTGTGCCAGAAGGCGGTCAGGCCCGACCCGGCCAACCCGGTGATTCCGTCGGTGGCTGCGGTGTGCGTCTACCCGGAGATGGTGGAACACGCCGTGGCGGCCGTAGCCGGTACCGGCGTAGCGGTGGCAAGCGTGGCCGGTGCATTCCCGGCGGGCATGTCCGCGCCGGCCGTGAGGGTCGCCGACATCGCCGATGCCGTGGGGCGGGGAGCCGATGAGATCGACATCGTCTTGAACCGTTCTGCGTTCATGTCGGGCGACCTGGGGCGTGCCCACGACGAGATCGCCGCCGCCAAGGAGGCCTGCGGTGCAGCGCACCTGAAGGTCATCCTGGAGACCGGCGAGCTGGGCTCATACGACCAGGTCCGGCGGGCCTCGATGCTTGCAATGGCCGCAGGCGCCGACTTCATCAAGACGTCCACGGGCAAGATCCCGAAGGCTGCCACACATCCCATGGTGCTCAACATGGCCGAGGCAATCCGCGACTACGCGGACCAGACCGGTGTGGTCGTGGGCCTCAAGGGAGCCGGTGGAATCCGTACCGCCAAGCAGGCGTGGCACCATCTGGTGATCGTCGGTGAGACCCTCGGTACCGAATGGCTGACCCCGGACCTGTTCCGTCTGGGAGCCTCCAGCCTGCTCAACGATGTCCTCATGCAGATCCAGAAACTCGACACAGGCCGTTACAGCGGCCCCGACTACGTCACGGTGGACTGAGACCATGGCCCCAACAGACAACCCTCACGAGCCGTTCGGCATCGACTACGCCCCGGCGCCGGAATCCACTGCGGTAGTCAACATCGCCAAGACCTACGGCCACTTCATCAACGGCGACTTCGTCGAACCGTCCTCCGGGGCCACGTTCCCGACCGTCAATCCGGCCACCGAGACACACCTGGCGAACATCGCCGACGGCTCAGCCGAGGACGTCGATCGTGCCGTAGCTGCTGCACGCGCCGCCTTCGAGGGACCCTGGGGCCAGATGCCGGGGAGCGAGAGGGGTAAGTACCTGTTCCGGATCGCCCGCCAACTCCAGGAGCGTTCCCGTGAGTTCGCCGTGCTCGAGACCATGGACGGCGGCAAGCCGATCAAGGAGAGCCGGGACCTGGACCTTCCGTTGTCGGCAGCATGGTTCTTCTACTACGCAGGCTGGGCCGACAAGTTGGAGTACGCGTTCCCCAACAGGTCAGTAGCCCCCCACGGGGTGGCGGGCCAGATCGTGCCGTGGAACTTCCCGCTCATGATGGCCGCCTGGAAGTTGGCACCGGCCCTCGCCGCCGGCAACACGGTGGTCCTCAAGCCTGCAGAGACCACACCGCTGACAGCCCTCCTGTTAGCCGACGTGTTGCAGAACATTGATCTGCCGCCCGGGGTTGTGAACATCGTGACCGGTGCGGGCGCCACGGGCGCAGCCATCGTCGACCACCGCGGAATCGACAAGCTGGCCTTCACCGGGTCGACCGAGGTCGGCAAGGCCATCCAGCGGGCCGCTTCAGCCCGACGGATCCCCCTCACCCTTGAACTTGGCGGCAAGGCAGCCCACATCGTGTTCGAGGACTCGGCAATCGACCAGGCGGTCGAAGGCGTGGTGACCGGCATCTACTCCAACCAGGGCCACGTCTGCTGCGCCGGCTCGCGCCTTCTCGTCGAGGAATCGATTGCCGACAGCTTCGTCGAGCGCCTGAGGCGCCGGATCTCGACGTTGCGCCTGGGTGACCCACTCGACAAGAACACCGACGTGGGGGCGATCAACTCGGCCGACCAGCTGCAACGCATCACAGACATGGTCGCAACCGGGGTTTCTGAGGGTGCCGACCTCTTCCAGCCCGAGTGCGACCTGCCCGACAAGGGCTACTGGTTCCCACCATCGGTGTTCACCGGGGTGCAGCAGAGCCACACGGTTGCCCGCGAGGAGATCTTCGGACCCGTGCTCACCGTCCAGACCTTCCGCACCGCCGAGGAGGCTGTGGAGAAGGCCAACAACACGCCCTACGGCCTCTCGGCCGGCATCTGGACCGAGAAGGGCTCCAAGATCCTCTGGATGACCGAGAAGCTGCGAGCGGGCGTGGTGTGGGCCAACACCTACAACCAGTTCGACCCGGCCAGTCCCTTCGGCGGCTACAAGGAAAGCGGCTTCGGCCGCGAGGGTGGCATGCACGGCCTGGCGCCGTACCTGCACGAACGAGCCGACCTAACGGGGGGAGGTGCGTGATGGCCGAGCACATGCCGGTCGACAAGACCTTCAAGCTGTTCATCGGTGGGGTGTTCCCCCGCTCGGAGTCGGGAAGGACGTTCCAGGTCCACTCAGCCGACGGGGACCTGCTGGCCAACGCAGCCCAGGCTTCCCGCAAGGACCTACGCGAAGCAGTCCGGGCGGCACGCAGTGCCCAGGCCGGATGGGCCGACCGGACCGCCTACAACCGCGGCCAGGTTCTCTACCGGGTGGCCGAGGTCATGGAATCCCGAAGGGCCGAGTTCACCTCGGTGCTGATCGACATGGGCCACTCCCCGGGTGATGCCACAGCCGAGGTTGACCGGTCAATCGACCGCTGGGTCTGGTATGCGGGGTGGGCCGACAAGCTCCACCACGTGCTCGGCACGGTCAACCCGGTCGTAGGCCCCTACTTCAACTTCACCTTCCCGGAGCCGACCGGCGTGGTGGTCGTTGCTGCACCCGATGACCCGCCGCTGCTCGGCCTGCTCTCACGAATCGCCCCGGTGGTCGTCTCGGGCAACACGGCAGTGGTGGCCACCGGAGGTCCCTCGACTCTGGCAGCTGTGACTCTGGCAGAGGTTCTCGCGACCTCGGACGTGCCGGGTGGGGTGGTCAACATCCTCACAGGCGAGAAGGGCGAACTGCTGCCGTGGGCCCTGGGCCACATGGACGTCAACTCTGTGGACCTGACCGGTGCACCTGACGGCCTCGAGGATGAGGCTGTGGCTGCGGCCGCCGACAACGTGAAGCGCATCGTGAGGGCCGACCCCGAAGGTGCCAGCCCGTACATGATCGGCGACTTCCTGGAGATGAAGACCGTCTGGCACCCGATCGGGCGCTGAGGCGGCGTCAGGCCCCTATCCGGTCTACAACCAGCGGCATCGGGGCGGGCGCCTCATCGACCACGTCAATGGCACCGTCGAGGGCGTGACGGGCACCGGCGAACAGCTCAGGATCTTCTGCATGCAGTTCCAGGATCGGTTGACCGGCCTCTACGACATCGCCGGGCTTAGCCAGGCAGACAACACCCGCTGAAGCGCTCACGGTGTCCTCCTTGCGGGCCCGGCCCGCACCCAGGCGCCACGCTGCAATCCCTACCGACAGGCAGTCGAGGCGACCCAGCCAGCCGGCCTCGTCTGCCGTGACCACCTCAACGTGTGGCGCGGTCGGCAGGTCGACTGACAGGTCACCTCCCTGTGCGACGACCATCTCCTCGAACACCTCGCGGGGCCGACCAGATGCCAGGACCGCCGCCGGGTCGGCATCCAGGCCTGCCAGGGCGACCATCTCGTCTGCCAGGGCCAGAGTGACCTCGACGAGGTCGGCGGGACCGCCTCCCTCGAGGACCTCGAGGCTCTCGACCACCTCCAGGGCGTTTCCGGCAGTGCGGCCAAGGACGGTGTGCATGGCCGTGATCAGGGCGACGGTTCGTACCCCGTTGCCCTCCCCCAGGCCGACCATCGTGCGCGCCAGATCCCTGGCCCGGTCCAGTTCGGGCATGAACGCACCGGAACCGAACTTGACGTCGAGCACCAGCGACTCGGTTCCCTCCGCGATCTTCTTGGACATGATGGAGCTGGCGATCAGCGGAACGGAGTCGACGGTGGCTGTCACGTCGCGCAGTGCGTAGAGGCGACGGTCGGCGGGGCTGATGTCCTCTGTGGCGCCGGCTATCACGCCCCCCACACGGCGCATCTGGTCGACCATCTCGTCGACGCTCAGCGACGCCCTCCACCCGGAGATCGCCTCCATCTTGTCGAGCGTGCCACCACTGTGGCCGAGGCCCCTGCCCGACAGCTGTGGGACCGCTGCACCACATGCGGCCACAAGGGGAACGAGGATCAGCGAGACCTTGTCTCCGACACCTCCGGTGGAGTGCTTGTCGACCGTGGGCATTCCCACTCCACCGAGGTCCAGGCGACTCCCGGAGTCGACCATTGCTCCGGTCCAGACGGCCAACTCGTCGGGCTCCATGCCACGAAAGAAGATGGCCATCGCGAGTGCCGCGGCCTGTTCGTCGGCGATGACCCCACCGGCGGCGTAGTTGTGGATGAACCACGTGATCTGTTCGTCGCTGAGGCGGTGGTCGTCTCGCTTGGCCCTGATGATCTCGACGGTGTCCACGGTTCAGTCCGAGGTGAGGTCTTCTGGGGAGAACGGATCGGCGAGGAGTTCGACGATGGTGCGGGGTCCGTTGTGGCCGTCGACCAGCAGGTCGGTGCCTCCGGCCTCAAGCAGGAGTTGCCGACACCGGCCACAGGGAGCGAGCGGTTCACCCTCGGGGTTGGTGGCGACCACGGCCACGAGGCGACCACCACCTGTCAGGTGCAGGTCTGAGACCATGCCGCACTCGGCACACAGGGTGAGGCCGTAGGAGGCGTTCTCGACGTTGCAGCCCGAGACGATGCGGCCGTCGTCTGTAAGGCCGGCTGCACCCACCGGGAAGCGAGAATACGGGGCGTAGGCGTTGGCAGCGGCTTCGGCAGCCACCGAGCGAAGTGCCCGCCAGTCGACGTCAGTTTCAGCGTCCATCCCACCATGTTGCCCCATTCGACAGGGAATGCACAGGATTCGAGCCCAGGAGGAGCCTCCTGGGTGGCGCTACGGCTTCAGGCGGTAGACGTTGGTATCACGCTGTTCGAAGCCGAGGCGACTGTAGAGGCGGTTGGCGGCCTCCCGTGACGGGCGGGACGTCAGGTCCACGGTCCCGGCACCGGCCTCGCTGGCACGCTGGATGGCGGCCCGGTTGAGGGCCTCGCCTACGCCTCGGCCACGGACTGCCTCGTCTACGACGACGTCCTCGATCCAGGCCCGTACACCTGTCGGGATGCGGAAGACCACGAGCGTCATTGCCCCCAGGATCTCACCGTGTTCCTCAGCCAGGAGAAGGATCGATGCCTCCGAGTCCACGATCGTGGCGAGCTCTCCACGGTCTGGAGCGGGATTGGAGTTTGACAACTGTGGAACAAGCCGGGCCATCGCCTCCACGAGGGCGTCGTCCACCTCGGTGGCTTCACGAATCTCGATCATCGAATCATCCATCCGGGCAGATTGTAGGAGGCCCCGGCCTGCCAACCGGATCGCCCACCTGTCGGGCGCGTGCTGCACCGGCCACCGGTAGCCTCCGATGATGGTTGGCTCTCCGGCACCCCACCTGCACTGGACCGACGCAGCGAGGATCAACGACCTCGAATCGCCGATTCTTATTGCAGCCTTCGAAGGCTGGAACGACGCCGGTGAGGCGTCGTCAACAGCTGCCCGCTACGTGCGCGACCACTTCGAATCGGTTGAGGTGGCATCAATCGACGCAGAGGACTTCTTCGACTTCACCGTGGCCCGACCGAGCGTCCACCTCGATGACGACGGACGTCGCCACATCGCCTGGCCCTCCACGAGCGTGTACGCCGCCCACATCCCGGGAACCGGGCACGACTTGGTCGTCCTCACAGGCCACGAGCCACAGTTGCGCTGGCGGACCTTTGTCGACCACGTGGTCACAACAGCCAACGAGGTCGGCGCCAGCCTTGCCGTCACCCTCGGTGCACTCCTGACCGACATTCCCCACACGCGACCCGTGCAGGTGTACGGAACCTCCGACGACGAGGCGATCGCCGAGCACCTGAGCCTCTCGCCATCGACCTACGAGGGGCCAACGGGCATAGTCGGTGTTCTGGGAACCGGCCTTCGGGCAGCCGGGATACCAACCGCTTCCCTGTGGGCGAGCGTTCCGGCCTATGTGTCGAGCGCCCCCTCCCCCAAGGCCGCCCTGGCACTGGTCGAGAGCCTCGGCACGGTGCTGGGAACGACCATCCCCTGTACCGACCTCGAGATAGCTGCCGCTGCCTACGAGCGCCAGGTAAGCGAACTGGTAGCCGAGGACGACGACACCGCTGAGTACGTCGAGCGCCTGGAGGTGGACTTCGACGAGGAACCCGACGACAACCCGGATCGCCTGGTGGCCGACATCGAGGACTTCCTGCGAAACCAGCCCGGTAAGCCCTGACCGTCAGGCCGACTCATCTTCCCGCCACGGTGGGTCACGGGGCGCATCGAAGCGAACATCGACGTGCTCGCCGCGGATGGCCCTGAATGCCTCGTCAGCCCACTCGTCGGGCAGGATCGTGTCATCGGGGAGGCTGCCCTCGGCGAAGAACCCGACGTCGCGGCACTCGAGCGGGTGCGCCTTCAACTCGCCACCCGTCATGCGGCAGTGGAATACCAGCGAATAGAGCGGGATACCGGTGAAGCCCAACCGGAAGCCGTCCAGGATGGCGATGGGCCTGACCACCTCACAGTGAATGCCGGTCTCTTCGTGGACCTCCTTGATGACGACCTCGGCAGGCGAGTAACCGACGTCGGCCCAACCGGTCGGGTAGAGCCACAGCCCGGACTCGGCCCGCTGCACGAGCAGCAGTTCTCCGTCGTCGTTTCCGACCACCGCCGCCACCGTCGACTTGGGTGTTACGTAACCGGGAACCCCGTCGCCAACCGACGCCAGCCACCCGTCCATCAGCTCACCGACGTCTGGGGCGGCTCCACCCGATTCGGCCCGGACGCGGATATCGGCAGCAACCTTGAGTACCTCCTCGAAGCGCTCCTGTTCGTAGAGGACCTCAGTGAAGCCGAGGCCGGTGCGCGCTATTGCCGCCAGCGACTCCGCCCAGCGGAGCAGTTCCTGACGGGACGGTGGCAGGTGGTCCGGATCGCTCATGGCACCGGACCGTAGGCGATCACCGTTCGAATCACAGTCTCACAGGTCGACGGTCACCCATCTCAGTACCGAAAGTTCAATCTCCGCGAGGTGGTCCGGGTCGGTGATCCTCGAACCGGAGGCGTCGCGAAGATAGAAGGCATCAACCACATCGGACCCGATGGTCTGCACCCGTGCTCTCACGAGATCGAGATCCAGTTCGGCGAACGCCCGGGTGATCCTGTAGAGCACGCCGACCCCGTCAGGGCAGCTCACCTCCAGGACAGTCGCCACATCCGAGGTCTCATTGTCCACGCTGACCCGCGGGCTTGCAGGCCTCGCCGAGGTGGGGGCCTGCCTGTAGATACGGGAGCGCTCACCCAGGCGGGCCGCGATCGCCAGGCGTCCTGCCAGCGCCCTCTCGACCTGATCGGCGACCGCCGCCCAGTCAGGGGCCTGCCCGAACACGCCAGTTACCCGAAACACCGAAAGGGCCCGGCCCCCCTCGGAGTGAGCCGAGGCATCCAGCACGTCGAGGCCGTGGAGGGCCAACACGCCGGCGACCTTGGAGAACACACCCGGTCGGTCCGTGGTGACGACCGTGAAGGTCGAGCCATCCCCTGAGGCCACGTCCTCACCGCCCTCCAGCAGCACCCGCTGTTCAGGGCTCGGGAACAACCCGACGACCAGTTCAGAGACGTCGCCGCCGGCCAGCACGTAGTCGACACGCGCCACGAGATCACCGACCAGATCGGCCTTCCAGCGACTCCATGCCGAAGAACCGGTTGCAATGGAGTCGGCCTCAGTGAGGGCTGCCAGCAGCCTGAGGAGGCTCTGGCTCTTCAGCGACTGGGCGACAGCCAGAATCGTCCCGGAATCCTCCAGGTCGCGCCTGGTGGCCACATCCGGTAGGAGCAGGTGGTGTTCGACCATTGCGACGAGCATCTCCACATCGGGTTCGGGATAGCCCATCCGTGTGGCAATGGTGCGAACCAGCCCCATACCCACCTCGGTGTGGTCGCCGGGATAGCCCTTGCCGATGTCGTGCAACAGTGCACCCACGACCAGCAGGTCAGGTCGATCCACCATGTGGCGTAGACGTCTAGCCTCGGCTGTCGCCTCCAGCAGGTGACGATCTACGGTGAAGCGGTGGTATGCGTTGCGCTGTGGCCGGTGCCGACACGGCCCCCACTCGGGAATCAGGCGGACAAAAAGTCCAGCCTGGTCCAGATCCTCGACCACCTGAACGAGGTCTGGTCCCGTCGACATCAGGGCCTCGAGGTGCTCCCGGGCCTCGTCGGGCCAGGGGTCAGGCATGGGTGGGGAGCCAGAGGCGAGGTGCTGCAGCATCAGGCGGTCCATGTAGGCACCCCGAGCGGCGGCAGCCGCTGCTACACGCAGGGGGAGAACCGGGTCATCACCGACCGGGACATCTTCGGCAAGGAACAGCCGGTCGTCATCCAACATGATGCCGTCGCCGAGCTCGACCACGTCGGGCCTCGACCTACCTGTCGACCACCTCCAGCGCCTGTCCCGGAGTGCCCGGCGAATCCGCCGGTAGGCGCCATCACCCACCCATCTGATGGCGGCGGCTGCCGCTGCGACATCGGCCATGAGCTGGTCGGCATCGCCGTGGCCGAGCCTCTCGGCCACCTCGTCCTGCAACTCGAGGAGAAGCCTGTCTGAACGCCCACCGGTCACCCGGTGCAACTCCACCCGGACGGTGAGGAGCACCTCGAAGGCATGTGACAGGCCCGCCGCCTCAGAGGTGTGCAACACCGGTTCGGTGGCTTCGGACCATGCCAGCGAATGGACATCGCGTAGGCCGCCACGCCCCTCCTTCAACTCGGGTTCCAGATGAAATGCAACTTCGCCGTGTTGCCCATGTCTCTCCGCGACCCTGGTAGTCAGTGCCTCCAGGTTCGCCTCGGCGCTGCCCATCCACTGGTCTCGACCACCGTCGGCCAACTCAGTTGCCAGACCGGTGTTGCCTGCGACATATCGGGCGGCCAGAAGGCTGGTCGCGGTATCCAGATCTCCGTCGGCCACATCGAGGATCTGCTCGACGGTTCCCACCTGATGGCCCAGTTTGAATCCGGCGTCCCACAACGGATACCAGAGGCTCTGCGCAAAGTCTGAGACATCGACGTTCGGGCCGCTGAGCAGAACCACGTCGATGTCGCTGCCCGGACAGAGCTCTCGCCGGCCGTATCCACCGACGGCAACCAGCGCAGTCTTGTCAGGTGGACTACCGGCATCGAAGACATCTACCAGGAAGGCGTCAGTGCGCTCGGTGAGGGCCCGGCAGAACACAGAACCCCTCAGGGTCCGATCGGCCAACAAGTCGTCGGCGCTGAAGGTGGCAGCGGTCACGTGCCTGGTTCTCAGTCAGCCTTGAGCGCCAGGTTCAGATTACCGGAGCGCAGCCCCTCGAGGTCGAGGGTGACATACCCGTAGCCGGCAGACCGAACGGCCTCGACAACCGCCTCCCGCCGGTCCAACACATCGCCCAGTCGCTCAACCGGCACCTCAATTCGTGCCGTGTCCCCGTAGTGGCGAAGGCGCAGGTCAGCGAAACCCAGCAGGTGGAGCGCAGCCTCCGCGCTGCCCACCGCCGAGAGCACCGAGACGCTCACCTCGGTGCCGTAGGGAACACGCGATGCCAGGCACGCAGCAGCGGGCTTGTCCCAGGTTCGCAGGCCGAGACTCCGGGAGAGGGCCCGGACGTCAGCCTTTGTGAGGCCCGCATCGGCGAGGGGAAACCGTGCTCCACGGGCGGTTGCAGCAACCTGGCCCGGCCTGTGGTCAGCTAGATCGTCGACGTTAACCCCGAGCAGGACCGTGGCCCCGTCAGCCGCAGCGATCGGAACCAGGACCTCCATGAGGGCATCCTTGCAGTGCGCACACCGGTCTGAGTCGTTGACGCGGTAGGCGGCAGACTCCATTTCGGTGGTCGACACGGTCGTCCAGCGCAGGCCCCATTCCGTGGCGAGAGCCTCGGCGTCGGCCAGTTGTTCCTCCGCCAGCGACGGTGACACTGCTGTCACCACCCGTACCCGTCCCGCTCCGAGGGTGTCGTGGGCAACCCGGGCCAGCAGGGCCGAATCGGCGCCGCCGGAGAACGCCACGACAACCCTGTCAAGCGTCCCAAGGTCGCGTTGCAGGTCGTCCAGACCGACGGCCACGTCCCTCCTCTGGTCATCCACCGTCAACGACAGCCGACACGGCGCAGCACCACGTCAATGTCGTCGACCATTCCCATGTAGAAGGGCCCGAACTCTGCGTAGATGGCTGATGCCCTGTCGTAGCGCATCGTGTAGACGACCTCCTTGAGGTCATCGGGGCGTTCTCCGAACAGGGTCACCCCCCACTCGTAGTCGTCGACGCCGGTCGAGCCGGTGACCACCTGGAGGATCCGGCCGGCAAAGGTACGGCCGGAGGCACCGTGCTCACGCATCAGCTCCATCCGCTCGTCGAATGGCAGTGTGAACCAGTTGGCCCCGACTGTCCGGCTCTTTGACATCGGGTAGAAGCACCACGCTGGCTTTCCCTCGGGGGGAAGCTGCGGATAGAGACGGGCCTGCTTCATCTCGTCAGGTACCCCGGCGGCGTACTCGGAGATCTCCGTCATGGACACAAAGCTCTCGACCACCTCAAGGCCTGCGGCCACCACCGCCGTCTGGAGGTCACGGAGCCTCCAGAGGTCGTCGCCGAGTGCCATCAAAGCCATGTCGGCCTTGTGCCCGAGAATTGCCACGGGAACCACCTGGTCTCCGGCATCCGTGGCAGCCCGAACTGCTGCCTTTACGGCGCGGACGTCGACCGACCGGCCGAAGAGGCGCATCGGCGATGGCCGGCGCACCCTGAGAAACAGGTGAAGGACACAGAGGCCCTCAGAGGGCGAGACTGGTTCGGTCATTGCAGCGGATTCTAGGTAGCGACGAGCCCACCCGGCACCCCGGAAACCTCAGGAGCCGATTCAGTCCTCCGTGTAGAGGTTCAGCCGTCGGCCCCTGGCGAATCCAGCCAACTGGAATCCTGCTGTCCGGGCCATCTCCACGGCCAACGCTGACGGGGCACTGACGGCGATGAGGGCGGCAAACCCGGCCGCCCATGCCTTCTGCGCAAGTTCAAAGGAGGCTCGGCCGCTCACCCAGAGGCCGAGGTCAGTTGCGGGCAGCAACCCGTTGAGGTGGAGGTGGCCGACCACCTTGTCAACGGCGTTGTGGCGGCCGATGTCCTCGCGTGCCACCACCGGCTCGCCGGAGCGGTCAAATGCGACAGCCGAGTGGACGGCTCCGGTTGCGCCGAACAGTGGCTGGTCACCTCCTATACGGTCGGCAAGCCCGGCAAGGAGGTCGAGGTCGAACGGCTCGACCTGAAGGGGTTCGAGTCGTTCGGCCAGTTCCTCGATCGCTAAGGAACCGCAGAGGCCACACGATGATGAGGCCGGACCCATGCGTGGCGTGGGCTCCGGTGCGAGGCCACCGGTCTCGACCGTTACGTCGTTGAACTCCGACTCGGTGGCCGACTCCTCGGCGCAGTAGCGGACACCCCTTACGGGAACGCCACCAAGCACACCCTCTGTCACGCAGAAGCCGACCGCAAGGTCGAAGTCATCGCCGGGCGTACGCATGGTCGTGGCCACGAGGGTGCCGTCCAGGCGGATCGACATCGGCTCCTCGACGATCAGGTCGTCGGGGGTCCGCCTGTTCTGGTCTCCGTCGATGCGACGGGTCAGGACCCTCTCGGTACGCCCCCTGGCAGCCACCTCAACGGTCCCCGGCACTGAATGCATGCGTCACGGCAACCAGTGAACACGCCTGTGGCCCCAAAACGCCACGGAGCGCCCCGCTGGGCGCTCCGCAACAGATCGGTCCGGTGGACCTGGCCGGGTGGGCCAGCCGGATCAGAAGTCCATGTCCGGCATTCCACCACCACCGGCACCCTCCTCGGGTGCGTCGGCGATGACAGCCTCGGTCGTGAGGAACAGCGCTGCAATGGACGCAGCGTTCTGCAGAGCCGACCGTGTCACCTTTGCGGCATCGATGATGCCGGCGGCGACGAGGTCCTCGTATTCGCCCGTCTCGGCGTTGAGGCCGTTGGGGCCGTCGAGGGCACGAACCCTCTCGACGATGACGCCACCTTCCATTCCAGCGTTCACGGCGATCTGGTACAGGGGCGCCTCAAGAGCCTTTGCGACGATGCGTGCACCGGTCGCCTCATCACGCTCGAGACCCTCGCCGGCAGCTGCTGCTGCCTCCTGGGCACGAAGCAGGGTCACGCCGCCTCCGGCGACGACACCCTCTTCAATCGCTGCCTTGGTCGTGGAGACGGCATCTTCGATGCGGTGCTTCTTCTCCTTGAGCTCGACCTCAGTGGCGGCACCTACCTTGAGGACGGCCACGCCACCGGACAGCTTGGCGAGGCGCTCCTGGAGCTTCTCGCGGTCGTAGTCGGAGTCGGTGTTGTCGATCTCAGCCTTGATCTGCGCGATACGGCCTGCGATGTCTGCCTCGTCGCCGGCACCCTCGACGAGGGTTGTCTCGTCCTTGGTGACCACCATCTTGCGGGCACGGCCCAGCATGTCGAGCGTGACACCGTCGACCTTGAGTCCGACCTCTTCGGAGATGACCTGGCCTCCGGTGAGGATCGCCATGTCCTGGAGCATCGCCTTGCGGCGGTCGCCGAAGCCCGGGGCCTTGATGGCCACCGAGGTGAAAGTGCCGCGGATCTTGTTCACGACGAGTGTGGCGAGGGCCTCGCCCTCGACGTCCTCGGCGATGATCACGAGGTTGCTGCCGGCCTGCATGACCTTCTCGAGGGCCGGAACCAGGTCACGTACTGCTGAGATCTTGGAGCCCACCAGCAAGATGTAGGGGTCCTCCAGCACGGCCTCCATGCGGTCGGGGTCGGTCACGAAGTAGGGAGAGATGTAGCCCTTGTCGAAGCGCATACCCTCGACAAGGTCCATCTCCATGCCGAAGGTCTGGCCCTCTTCGACGGTGATTACACCGTCCTTGCCGACCTTGTCGATCGCCTCGGAGATCATGGCTCCGATCTCGGCGTCTGCCGAGGAGATGGCGGCCACGTTGGCGATCTGGTACTTATCGCTGGAGACATCTACGGAGGCGTCGCCAATTGCCCCGACAGCAGCGGCGACGGCTGCCTCGATGCCTTTCTTGACAGACATCGGGTTGGCGCCGGCGGCGACGTTGCGGAGGCCCTCATGGACCATCGACCAGGCCAGGACGGTTGCCGTGGTGGTGCCATCGCCTGCCACGTCATCGGTCTTCTTGGCGACCTCCTTGACCAGCTCGGCGCCGATGCGCTCGTAGGGGTCCTCGAGATCGATCTCCTTTGCGATCGAGACGCCGTCGTTGGTGATCGTGGGGGCGCCCCACTTCTTGTCGAGCACGACGTTGCGGCCCTTGGGACCGAGGGTGACGCGGACTGCGTCGGCCAGCTGGTCCATGCCTCTTTCGAGAGACCGGCGGGCCTGCTCGTCGAACGAGATGATCTTCGCCATCAGCGGATGCCTTTCATCGGTGGGCCATGGTGACCCGTGGTGAGTGAGGTGCCCGGGGACGGTGTACGCCACGCCGTTGGCACTCTCATGGTGAGAGTGCCAATCCAATCAGCAGCAGCGCTGAATCACAACCTGTCAGGGCGCCAACCGGTGGCGAGGAACCATCTGGGCTCCGGATGCTTCCAGCCCGGGTTCAGCCTCCGGCTACAGCGGGAACGATGGCAACCGTGTCGCCATCGGGAACCCGGGTTGCGAGACCGTCGAGGAAGCGCACGTCGTCGTCGCTCACGAACACGTTCACGAAGCGTCGCAGGGCGCCGGCCTCGTCGAGGATCCGTTCACCGAAGCCGGGATGGGACTGCTCGAGGGCACTCAGTGCCTCGCTCACGGTTGCGGCATCGACAGCCACCTCGGGTGCACCGCCCGTGAGCGGTCGAAGCGTTGTCGGGATTCGTACGGTTACAGCCATTGGTTCCACCTGTTCGTCGTTCCGGGGGGCGGGCTGAACGGCGACCGCCTCATCAGAAGTAAACCCTACCAAAGCAGTCAGGATTCCGCACCATCATGGAAGATCCGGCTCAGGCCGACCAGCGGAACCTCAGGTCGGATGCAACGGCCTCTTGCACACATGTGAGGGTGTCGGTGGTCGCCCGTTCCCCACCGAACTCCTCGACCAGCGAGATTGCCTCGACCCGACCGGCCACACACGGATCCACCTGCCCGGCCACCACCAGGAGGGGCACGCCTGCCGCCGCCGCATAGGCGGCGACTCCACCCACCACCTTGCCCTCGAACGACGCCTCGTCGAGGCGCCCCTCTCCGGTGACCACCAGATCGGCACCTGCCACCACCTCGTCAAGTCCCACCTCTTCGGCGACCAGATCAACACCGTCGACAAGGCTTGCGCCCAACGCCGCCAGGCCGCCAGCCAGACCACCGGCAGCCCCGGACCTGTCCAGGCCCGCCACATCGACACCGTGCTCCTCTGCATAGACCTGAGCGAGCCTCTCGAGGCGGCCGCGCAACATCGCCACCTGCGCCGGGCTGGCACCCTTCTGGGGCCCGAACACCTCGGCCGCATCCACAAAACGGGTCCTCACATCACAGGCGACAAGCAGCTCCACACCCAGGAACCGCGCCGGCGAGCCCATCGCCCTGAGCGCGCCCAGCCCACCATCGGTGGTAGCCGACCCTCCCAGCCCGATGACTACCCGCCGCGCGCCCTTTTCGACTGCTGTCAGGATCAGCTCGCCGGTGCCTGCCGTTGTGGCATCCAGTGGGCTGTTGCCGACCTGTCCTCCGGCCAACTCGAGGCCTGAGGCCCGTGCCATCTCTATGACGGCGGTGTGGCCGTCGAGCCGCCACGGCACCTCCACCGGCTCACCCAGCGGCCCGGTCACGATGCTCGACCGGTTGGGACCTCCAAGGACGTCGAGGGTTCCCTCGCCGCCGTCGGCCATGGGGACCTTGTCGGTGCTGCCACCCAGCGCCGACACCGCACCGGCGATGGCGTCGGCGACCTGCTGCGCGGACCCGGTTCCCCTGAACTTGTCAGGTGCGGCCACTACCCGCACCGGTGGAACCTCAGCCCGAGTAGATGATTCCATCAGCGCCGAGGATGACTACCACGTCGGCATTGGCCAGGCGCTCAAGGGTGCCATCGGGAACCGACAGGCCTCCGGTGGGCATCTGGGACAACAGGTCGGGGTTTCCAGGTGCGACGACCTCCATGACCATCCGGGCATCGTCAGCAAAGCCGGACCGGTAGAAGATGCCCGACACGTCGGTGCGGTTGGCATTGGCCGGCGATTCAAGGGCGTAGCCCCTGGGGTTCAAGATGTCGGTCACGGCGCCGGCTGCGCCACCGAAGCCCGAGCCGTTTGCCACGAGAACCTTCACATCGCTGGGTGACCTGCTCGGGAACAGGACCGCTGCGGTCGTGGTCGTCACAACGGGGGCCTCGGTGGTGGGTGCCACATCAGCGGAGTCGTCGGGGGCATCTGTCTCGACCACATCAGGGGCCTCGTCGACCTGAGCCTGATCATCGCCACCGGCCGGCTCGGTTGCTGCCAAGGTGCCGACATCGCTGTCTACCGCCTTCCACAACAGGACAAGGCCGATCACGAGCGCCACTGCTATCAGGAGAAACGCCCTCGGTGCAGCTGCCGGGTTGCTGGGGCCCAACCCGACGTTACGACCGCGACCCCGGACGTTCACTTGGTGTCCTCGACCGCCGGGCTCTCGAAGCGCGCGCGACGGCGCCTCTCGCGTTGCCGTTGGAGCCGCCTGACGACGAGCGGGTCGTAGGCCATTGCCTCCTCGTCCTCGAGCAAGGTTGTCAGCAGTTGCTGGTAGCGGGTGGCCGACAACTCGAAACGTTCCAGTATCTGCACGTCCTTAGGGGCAGGCGAATCCCACCAGGTGCGCTCGAAGTCCAGGATCTCCCGGTCTCGTTGGGTCAGGGCCATGTGGTGATCATCATCCAGCCGGGAGGCCTTTACAAGCACCCCCCTCGGGACGAATGCAACTGCGGCGCCCGATCCCCGAACGCGTCCGGGGCACACCGTTCTCTGTCAGTCCCGATAGCTGGAATCCTCAAGGTCCAACAGTGCCCTCTGCTCGTTGAAGTGGGCCACACCCTGGTCGGTGAAGCGTGACCACATCCGGACCACGCTCGCCGCCAGGGCGTCGTCCATGACACGTAGCGGCCTTCCCGTACTGAGGGCGATCACCACGTTCCGACAGGCCCGCTCCAGGTAGTAGAGCTCCTCGAAGGCGTGGGCCACCGTCTCACCGACCACAGTCACACCGTGGTTGCCCATCATCATCACTGTGTTTCCCACCATGGCTTCAGCCACCCGGGTGCCCTCAACCGGATCGTCTGGCGGACCGCTGATCTCCATGTCGTAGACAGTGCGGCCCCAGAAGCGGGCCGTGGCCTGGTCGATCGGCGGAATGATCGGGTCGGTCAGGCCGCACATGGCCGTGGCATACGGGGGGTGGCAGTGCAGCACCGCTCTGGCGGTCGGGATCCGGGCGTGGATCGCACCGTGGATGCACCAGGCTGAGGGATCCGGCGCATCCGGCCGGTCCATGGTCGTCGGGTCGTCGGCGTCCAGGACGAGCAGTTCGCTGGCCTTCACGAGGGCGAAGTGCCGCCACCTGGGGTTGCAGAGGAACCGCTTGCCGTCCGGCGAGACGGTTGCGCTGAAGTGGTTCGCCACGGACTCGTGGAGGTCCATCCGGGCGGCCAGCCGAAAGGCGGCAGCCAGGTCCACGCGGATCTGGGCCTCGTCAAACTCGATACCGGTGTTCTCAGCAACTGTCATCGGACTACACCTCCCCGAGTAGCACGGTGCGCGCACGGTAGTCCAGGATCCAAGTCGTGGTAGCTGTCAAGACCAGGAACTCATGATGACTTGGCATTTTGGGCCTCACAGCCAGAAGGTACGGTTACTGCACCAGCACAATGTCGGAATGGGAGCAGATGGTTCAAGCCCAGCGTGTCGGCGGGACGACCAGCGGCAAGCGGATCCTTCCAAGGTGCCTACTCACCGTCTTCACCATTTCGGCAGCATTGACAGCGACCATGCAGCCTGTTGCCAGTGCTATGAATGCAGCGACGGCAAGCAACATGCCAGATGTCAAGCCAACGATAATTGGAGACCCAATTGGGGGTCACTTGGAGGATGAGCGTGGAGGTCTTCTGTCGCAGTACTCGACGCTCAGTTGGACCTCTCAACGGGACAGATTCTCCTGACCGTTGACTCGTGTAATGGTGCTCCGCATGCAGTACTCCGCCTCGGTGCCGACTACCTGGAGATAGAAGTAAGCGCATTCTCGACCGTCTGGGACGATGATGACTGCCTCGATCTCCTAGAGGTCTCACCGGCACTCCCCAATCACGCTGCACTGCCGTTCCAGATTCTGGACAGCCACACAGGCCGACTACTAGAGCTGAAGACATCTCCTTAGCGCCACGAGAAGTGGGCTCCGCGCGCCCCGAAACGTTCCAACCCCGGAAGCGGGTCCCCCGCATACCTGCGGAAGCGCCTCAGTAGCCTTACGGCCGAAGGGATCGCGGCGACTGGCCATTTCGCGCTACGTTCCGCGCCATCCCGCCCGAGTAGCTCAGTTGGTCAGAGCAGGCGCCTTGTAAGCGTCAGGTCGTCGGTTCGAATCCGACCTCGGGCTCAGCTCTCCCCGCCAGCAGGGGTCCTGTGGCGTGCAACCTCGAAAAGGGCCACGGCAGCCGCAGCAGAGACGTTCATCGACCCCAGCACCCCCCGGAGCGGGATGTGCGCCAGGGCGTCACAGCGCTCCCTCACCAGGCGCGACAGGCCAGCACCCTCAGCACCCATCACCAGGGCCAGTGGCTGGTCAGCAACCTTCAGGTCGTGGATCAACTGGTCGCCACCCACGTCGAGGCCAACCGACCAGATGCCGGCGTCGGCGAGTCGGCCCATGGCCTTGGGAAGGCCGGACACGCTCGCCATGCGCAGATGCTCGACTGCCCCGGCTGCAGCCTTGGCAGCCGTGGGTGAGACCCTGGCGGCGCGGTGCCTCGGCATGACCACTCCGGTCACGCCGGCGCACTCGGCGGAACGCAGGATCGCACCCAGGTTCCCGGGGTCGGTGATTCCGTCCAGCATCAACAGAAACGGATCGGCACCCGAGGAGTCACGGTGCAACAGTTCCTCGAGGCCGTAGTCCCGAAGAGGTGCAGCCATTGCCAGGACACCCTGAGGAGCGTCGGTTCTGGCCATCGACTCGAACTTTGAGCGCGGCAGCTCACGGATGGTGACCCTCGCCTCATCAGCCAGGTCGATGATGTCATCGAGGATCGGTGCCGAATCCATCTCGGCAGCCAGCACCACCTCCCTCGTGCGGCGGGTCCCCGCGAGCAGCAACTCACGTACGGCGTGCCTGCCCTCGACCTGGTCGCCACCGAGACCTTTGGGGGGCTCGGTGGAACGTCCCCGAACCGGGGTCGATCCGCGTTGACCACTACCGCCCCGCGACCTTGTGTCGCGTCCGCGTCCTCCACCCTGACCGCCGCGTCCACCACCACGACCGCCACTGCTGCCGCCACCCCGAGCGGGCCCACGTCGGCCCTTGGGGCCGCTCACCCTCGCTCCAACAGGACCACTGCCATGGCAGCGATCCCCTCACGGCGGCCCAGCGCACCGAGGCCCTCGGCCCTCTTGGCCTTCACCGAGACCGGTGCACCTACCACCGAACCCAGGCGATCCTGAATGGCAGCCCGGTGCGGTGCCAGCCTCGGTGCCTCGAGCACAACCGTGCAATCCAGGTTGACCACCCGCCAGCCCTCGGAATCCAGTGCGGCGACGGTGTCGACCAACAGGCTGACGCTGTCGGCACCGGCATGGGCCGGATCCGTATCGGGGTAACGCTCCCCGATGTCGCCCATACCCGCCGCACCCAACAGGGCGTCGACGCAGGCGTGTGAGACCGGGTCGGAGTCGCTGTGCCCAACGAGGCCCGGGCCCTCCAGCACCACTCCGCCCAGCACCAACTGCCGGGTCGGGTCGTCGGAGAACGGGTGGACGTCGAATCCCTGCCCCACTCGCATCTCAGGCATCCTCGAATCCTTCCGCCAACAGGCACCTGGCGACCTCAAGGTCGACCGGTCGGGTGATCTTCACGTTGTCTGTCTCGCCGGTCACGACCACCACTGTGCCACCGCTGGCCTCCACCAGCGTGGCGTCGTCGGTGGCATCGGCTCCTCCGGCGTGTGCAGCCCTGATTGCGGCGGCCCCAAAACCCTGAGGGGTCTGGACCGCCAAAACCATCTCGCGATCAACCACGCCACCCGATGTGGACCGCAGAGAGTCGGAAATGGCTACAACCGGAACCACGGCATCGGCTCCGGCTCTCACGGCGGCAATCACACGCCCGTAGACGGCCTCGGTAGCGAGGGGACGGGCACCGTCGTGCACCAGCACAACCTCGGCAGCGCGGGGAACTGCCGCAAGACCCGCCCTCACCGACGCGGAACGGGTGGCCCCACCGCTGACCACCTCGACAAAGCCGACAACGCCGGCAAGGAGCGTCCGGGCTCCTTCGACCCGACTCTCTCCGACAACGACAACCACCCCGACAGAGACGGCAGACGCAGTAGCGACCGAGCGGCCGAGCACAGACACTCCCCCCAAGTCAGCCGACTGCTTGTCGGAGCCGAATCGGCGACCCTCGCCGGCGGCCACAACCACGGTCCACACGCTCATGACGAACACCCGGATGGACACCGGGGCACCCCTCTTGTTCCGGTCGATGCTGATTGATGGTCGTGCACCTAACTAGCATGGCCAACCGACATGCCAGACACCACCCTCCTCAGCGAAACAACACTCTTTGCCGGCCTCGGCCCAGCCGACCTCGACACCATCGCTGCGGTGTCTACTGACCGCGACCTGCAACGCGGAGACGTCATTTTTGAAGAAGGTGACACCCCTGACGAACTCTACGTGGTCGTCTCGGGCCGCATAGCAATCGCCAACAGGTCGATAGACGGCCGCGAATCAATGGTGGCCCTGATGGAGCCCGGCGACCTGTTCGGCGAGATGGGCCTGTTCAGCGGGAGGGGCCGATCCGCCGAGGCCCGTGCCCTCGAGGCATCGGTGGTCACCGCAGTCCCGTACGAACCACTGAACAACCTCTACAAGGAAGACCCCTCCCTGCTCTGGCCCGTGATCGAGATGCTCGCCGGACGGCTACGCAACATGGACGAAGCCCTCGCCGACTCCGTGTTCCTCGACGTAACGGGCCGCACCGCCAAGCGGCTCCTGGAACTCGCCGGGGAGTCAGACGAGTTCTTCCTACCAATCACCCAGGAGGAGTTGGCCGGCATGGTCGGGGCATCACGTGAACGTGTCAACAAGGCGATCGCCTCGTTCATCAGGCTCGGATGGATCGAACAGATCGACCGGACCTACCACGTCACCAACCGCGAACAACTGACCATCAGGGCCCGCTGACCTGAGCCGACCGGGTTGCTCAGGGACCCAGCCACTCGAGGACCTGCTTCCATGCGTCGGCTGCATCGGCTGCCCGGTGCGAAGGCCGGGAAGGATCATGGACGAAACCGTGGCCGGCATCCTCGTAGCGCACCACGGTGGCACCGGTTACCTCGAGGTCATCGACATCACCCGGAGGGGTGTACGGATCATCGCACCCGATGATCGCCAGCACCGACGAGGCGTC
>DLRQ01000086.1:25380-27976 GCA_002501135.1 Candidatus Neomicrothrix sp. UBA7884 | reverse complement strand
AGTTGGGGCTGCGCCGGTAGGCGAGGTACCTGGGGTACGGCGGCCACACGGCCGTCCATATCCCTGTCGGGGGTCCGGACCAACGGAACCGACAACCAATACGACGACCCCGGGTCCCGGAGGTCATCAGTGCCAGTTGCATGCCGCTCGGCAGGTTCCTCCCAAGGGGGTGACCGGGTCGGGATGTATCCAACTGGAGGCTGGAGGCCGAGGGTTGCCCGGATTGCCGCAAGGAGCGGCCGTCGTCCCGGCCGGAGAAGTTCCAGCCGGGATCAAGAGAGGAAACAATGACTGAAGTAAAGACCGTGTCCCGCACATTCAGCGGGTCCGACAAGACAATGTCGTTCGAGGTTGGCCGTCTGGCCGGCCTCGCCGACGGTGCCGTTCTGGCACAGATCGGCAGGTCCACCGTCCTGGTGACCGCCACCGGAGCGAGGTCGCCCCGACCGGGCGCCAGCTTCTTCCCACTGACCGTCGACATCGAGGAGCGGATGTACGCCGCCGGCAAGATCCCCGGCTCGTTCTTCCGCCGCGAGGGCCGTGCGTCTGAATCGGCGATCCTGACCTGTCGGCTCATCGACCGCCCGCTGCGGCCGATGTTCCCCGAGGGCTTCCGCAACGAGGTCCACATCGTCGGAACCGTCATGGGCGCCGACATGGAGAACCCACACGATGTTCTGGCCCTGAACGGCGCCTCGGCTGCGTTGATGCTGTCCGGTATTCCGTTCGACGGACCCATCGGCGCCGTGCGCATCGCATGGTCCGCTGCGGGCGAGTGGATTCCACACCCCACCTACGAAGAGGGATCTGAGTCGGCATTCGAGATGGTCGTGGCAGGTCGCCTGCTTGACGACGGTGATGTCGCCGTGATGATGGTCGAGGCCGGTGGAACAGCATCCACCTACGACGCCTACGAGGCCGGTGCCCCCAAGGTTGACGAGGCCGTGCTGGCCGACGGCCTTGACTTCTCAAAGCAGTACATCCGCGAGGTCATCGAGATGCAGCTCGAGCTCATCGAGGCCGTGGGTGCACCTGAGATCATGCCCTACGAGGTCACGGTCGACTACAGCGACGAGATCAGGGCAGTGGTCGAGGCCGCAGGCCGGGACCGCATCGCCGAGACCCAGACAATCGCCGTGAAGGCAGACCGTGGTGTGGCGGAGGCAGCCGTGAAGGCCGCCCTCCTCGAGGAACTGCTTCCGCAGTTCGCCGAGGTGGACGATGCCGACAGCCAGATCAAGGGAGCCATCCGGTCCATCACCAAAGACGTTGTCCGGGCACGCATCGTGTCAGACGGTGTCCGTATCGACGGGCGTGGAACCGCAGACCTGCGGCCGCTGTCGTCTGACGTGGCGGTCATCCCCACGGCACACGGCTCGGGCCTGTTCCAGCGGGGTGAGACCCAGGTGCTCAACTTCACCACCCTCGGTACCGGACGCATGGACCAGATGATCGACGGAATCGATCCCGTTGACCGCAAGCGCTACATGCACCACTACAACTTCCCCCCCTACTCCACTGGAGAGACCGGGTTCATGCGGGGTCCGAAGCGGCGTGAGATCGGCCATGGTGCGCTCGCCGAGCGTGCCCTCGTGCCGGTTCTGCCCGCCTTCGAGGATTTCCCCTACACGCTGCGCCTCGTGTCAGAGGTTCTGTCGTCAAACGGCTCCACCTCGATGGCTTCGGTGTGTTCATCGAGTCTCTCGATGATGGACGCCGGTGTGCCGATCAAGGCTCCTGTAGCCGGCATCGCAATGGGCCTTGTCTACCTCGATGGTGAGTACGTGACCCTGACCGACATCCTCGGAGCCGAGGACGCCTTTGGCGACATGGACTTCAAGGTGGCCGGTACGGCCGACTTCGTGACAGCCCTTCAGCTCGACACCAAGATCGACGGCATCCCCGCCGACGTCCTGGCGGCAGCACTGAACCAGGCCAAGGAGGCACGCCAGGCGATCTTGGCGTCCATGACCGAGGCCATTCCGGAGCCACGTGACGATGTCGGCGAGAACGCCCCGAAGATCGTCAGCTTCGAGATTCCGATCGAGAAGATCGGTGAGGTCATCGGTCCGAAGGGCAAGATGATCAACACCATCCAGGCTGAGACAGGTGCCGACATCAGCGTCGACGACGACGGCATGGTGGGAATCGTGGCTATCGCCTCACCCGACCGTGGCGCTGTGGCCGAGGCTGAGCGTCAGATCCAGTTGATCGTCGACCCGCCGACCGCCGAGGTCGGTGCCGTCTACGAGGGTCGTGTCGTGAACATCACCAAGTTCGGTGCCTTCGTCAACATCCTTCCCGGCCGCGACGGCCTGGTGCACATCTCCAAGCTGGGTGGCGGCAAGCGCATCAACAAGGTTGAGGATGTCCTCGAACTGGGACAACCCCTGACTGTCGTCGTCGAGGACGTCGATCCGAACGGCAAGATCTCGTTGATGCCGGCAGGTGACGAGCCCGACGAAAAGGCTGACGAGGCCGAGGCCACCGACGCTCCCGTCGAGAACGACGAGCCCGTCGAGGCCGAGTCGTCTGACAGTGACCCGGTTGACGACGACGTCGACACCGGATCCGATGACGACGATGACGACGATGA
>DLRQ01000086.1:0-25030 GCA_002501135.1 Candidatus Neomicrothrix sp. UBA7884 | reverse complement strand
ATCGACGAGGCACCGGCATCAACCGGTCCCGTCGAGGTCGGCTTCGAGGCGGCATTCAGCGCAGAACTCGAGACCGTCCACGGCGACCTTGGCGCGGCCGCACCCACCAATCGTGGTGGTGGCCGTCGCAGGCGGGGTCGCTGAGCACCAACGCTGGTACGGGCCCTCCACGGGGCCTCAGGTCGGCCGCCGCTCCGGCGGTCGAACTGACCGTGCCCAATGACGGGTCAACCGATGGTCCGAGTGTGGTATCCGAGCGCATGCCGGATGCCCACTCGGTCTCGGTGGGTGTCTGGGTAGGCATCGGTGGACGCGACGAGCACCACCGCATCGCCGGTGCGTCCCACTTTCTCGAACACCTGTTGTTCAAGGGAACCGACACCAGGTCCTCTCGTTCCATAGCTGAACTGGTGGATGCCACCGGTGGCGAGATGAACGCCTTCACCACCAAGGAGTACACGGCCTTCTACGCACGTGTACCGGCCGGTGGGCAGGAACTTGCCACGTCACTCCTGACGGACGTAATCACCTCGCCGGCGCTTCGCTCCGAAGATGTCGACAGCGAACGCCGGGTGATCCTCGAGGAGCTGAACCTGGCTGCCGATGACCCCGACGATGTGGTCGGGAGCCTTCTGTACGAAGAGGCCTTCCCCTCTCATCCGCTCGGGCGTGAGGTGCTTGGAACCGCCGAATCCGTGACGGCCATGGAGCGCGACGACATAGTCGAGTTCCACGACCGCTGGTACCGGGCACCCAACCTTGTGGTGGCAGCTGCCGGCGACGTGGACCACGCCATGCTGGTCGATCAGGTGTCTGAGGCCTTCGACGGCCGCGGTGGTGCTGATTGTCCCGTCCGTGATGACGAGCTCTCCGAGGCCGGTGAGGGTCGGTCCGTGTCGCGCCAGACCGAGGCGGTGCACATGGCATGGGGATGGCGCGGCCTGCGCCGCGATGATCCGAGACGCCATGCACTCTCCCTTGGAGTCCACGTGCTGGGTGGGGGGCTCTCAAGTCGCCTGTTCCAGACGGTAAGGGAGGACCGCGGGCTCGCCTACAGCATCTTTGCCGGCATGAGCGGCTACCAGGACACGGGCCTCGTGACGGTGAGTGCAGGGACGTCTCCCGAAAAGGCCGACGAGCTGTCGACCGTCGTTGCAGCCCAGGTCGGTGAGGTGGCGGCCCAGGGCATCACGGCCGAGGAACTGGAGATAGCGAGGGACGGCTTCGAGGGATCGATCCTGTTGGGCCTCGAGGGGACCGGCAGCCGGATGGCCCGGCTGGGATCCAGCCAGAGTCTTTTGGGGCGGGTGCTGGCACTGGATGATTACGTCTCGCTTCTGCGTGAGATAACCCTCGACGACGTGAACGCGGTTCTCGCCGAACTCCTCACACTGGCGGCGACGGAAGCACGGGTCGGACCAGGTTCCTGAGATCTGTTTCGCGTAACCGGCCCCTCTGGCCGGGCTGTCGACCGCTAACCTCGCCGACATGAGCGACGCTGCGGACCGGTCCACCGGTGGGATCCGTGTGGGGGTAATTGGTGCCGGAGGCCGAATGGGAGCCGCTGTGTGCGAAGCGGTCGCCGGTGCCGACGACATGGCTCTGGTCGCAGCCGTCGACCCGGTGTCTCCCGGCGAGGTGCTCAACGGCGTGACCGTCGAGGCCGAGATCGGGACAATGGTCGACACGGGCGTCGACGTGGCTGTCGACTTCACCGTGGCCGATGCCAGCCGTAGAAACCTTCCGGTGCTCGCCGCAGCAGGTGTTCACGTTGTCGTGGGCACCTCAGGCCTGACCGACGACGACCTGTCGGAACTCCGGTCGGCATTCACGGCGAGCAACTGCCTGATCGTTCCCAACTTCGCCATCGGCGCCGTGTTGATGCAGCGTTTCGCAGAGGTGGCGGCACCCTGGTTCGAGACCGCTGAGGTGATCGAGTTCCACCACGACGAGAAGGTCGACGCACCGTCTGGCACGGCGCTCTCTACTGTTGAGCGCATGGCGGCCGCTTCAGCAGACTGGGCCGATGACCCGACGCAGCGCGAGGTGGTCGCCGGTGCACGGGGTGGCGCCGGCCCGGCCGACATCAGGATCCATTCGGTACGCATGCGGGGGATGGTGGCCCACCAGGAGGTTGTGCTCGGCACGACCGGCCAGACCCTTGTCATCAGGCACGACACCACCGATCGCAGTTCGTTCATGCCGGGTGTCCTGTTGGCGGTGCGCAACGTTGCCGGACTGTCCGGCCTTTCGGTCGGTCTCGATGCCCTGTTGGGTCTCTGAGACCTCTCAGGCGATTGTCTGTCAGCCGCCTCCTGCGCCCACTGTGGCTGCTCACCCACCTGCTGGTTGTGTCGGCGATGTTCGCGATGGTCGGCTTCGGGGTGTGGCAGCTCAGGCGCCTCGATGACCGTCAGGCACAGAACGCCATTGTCGAGGAGCGCATGGCCCAGCAGGCCGGGCCTCTTCTCGATGTGGTTGACCTCGATGATCCGGAGGCCTCGGTCCACCTGACCGTGTATGCCTCGGGGGCCTTTGATCCGGGCAGAGAGATCTACGTGGCAAACCGCACCCTCGATGGCCGGCCCGGTGTCAACGTGGTGACGCTCTTTGAACTCGACTCGGGAGCCGTTGTGGTCGACCGGGGGTTCCTCCCGAGGCGGGCGTATCTCGGCGGTGAGGACAGCTACTGGGCCACCCCGGAGGGTGAGGTGGTTGTGACGGGATGGCTTCGGACAACCCGGAGCAGTCGGGGCGGTCTCGGCGACGAGGTTGATGTGATCGACCTGACGGGGCTGTCGGAGCGCTGGGGCGTGTCGCTACTACCGGTCTACATCGAGGCCACCTCGGGTGCGGTTGTCGCCGACTACCCGCTTGTGCCCCGGCCTCCTGACCTCACCGACGGCCCCCACCTCGGCTATGCCATCCAGTGGTTCGTGTTCGCTCTGATCGCCCTCATCGGCTACCCGTTGGTGATGGTTCGGATCGCCCGCGACGAACCACCCGGGGTTAAAGCCTCCTGAGAGGCAGTTGCTAGCGTGACTGCCATGCCACACCAGAGCCATCCGGAGGTACGGATCCTGCACTCGCTGCGCGTGCGGGGGTTCGTCGACACCCACCTGGTTGCCGATGCGTCTGCAATGGACGTCCCCGAGGTCGAGGAATGGCTGGTTCGTCTCGAGTCGCAGGGAGATGTCCGTTACCGCGACGGCCGGATGTCGGGCTGGATGCTGACCACCGAGGGCCGGGGCCGGGGCGAGATGCTGTTGGCCACGGAACTGGAGGCGGCCGGGTGCCGTGAGGGGGTCCACTCCGCATATCAGGAGTTCCTGAGCTTGAACCACGGCTTTCTCGAACTCTGCACCGACTGGCAGCTGCGCCCCCCGACCCATGATCCGACCGGCGAAAAGGTCGTCAACGACCACTCCGACCCGGACCACGATGCGGCCGTCATTGCCCGCCTGGTCGAGGTCAACAGGGTTGTTCAACCGATCTCGATCGAATTGGCGGCCCTGCTCCACCGCTTTGACGGCTACGGTCGGCGTTTCGGGGACGCACTCGGGCGTGTCCGGGCAGGTGACTACGACTGGTTCACGAAGCCGATGATCGAGTCGTACCACACGGTCTGGTTCGAGTTGCACGAGAACTTCCTGGCAACCCTCGGGATACCGAGGGCGAGTGAGGCACAGGCCACCTGACATGGGCCGGAGAGGATTGTGATGGAACCCAGGTTCGGGCGGGTGCTGACAGCCATGATCAGTCCCTTCGCCGCCGACGGTTCCCTCGACGTTGACGGGGCAGTGACCCTCGCCAGATGGTTGGAGGAGCAGGGAAACGACGGCCTGGTTCTGGCCGGGACCACCGGTGAGTCGCCCACCCTCACCCAGGATGAACAGGTCGACATGATCTCCGCTGTGGTCGAGGCAGTGCAGATTCCCGTCATCGCAGGAGCCGGCAGCAACGACACGAGGTCTGCGGTCCGCAACGCCGAGAGGTGCGCCGAGGTTGGCGCCGCCGGAATCCTCGACGTGACCCCGTACTACAACAGGCCCTCCCAGGCAGGGCTGATCGAGCACTTCCGGACCACGGCAGCGGCCACAGACCTACCGGTGATGCTCTATGACATTCCGCCCAGGTCTGGCCGCAAGATCGAAACCGACACGATCCTGAGGCTCGCCGACGAGGTCGACAACATCGTGGCCGTAAAGGACGCCGCCGGTGACGTGGCCGAGACCGCACGCCTGATAGCGGCTGTTCCCGACGGCTTCGAGGTCTACAGCGGCGAGGACTGTCTGACGCTCTCCCTGCTGGCCGTCGGCGCCGTGGGAACGGTGAGCGTGGCATCGCACTGGTGCACCCCTGAGACTGTTTCGATGATGGCAGCGTTCTTCGGCGGCGACATGGCCGAGGCTGCAGCCATCAACCGGAGGCTCATTCCCTCCTACGACTTCGAGTCCGGCGACCTTCGGCCCAATCCGGTTCCCACCAAGGCCATGATGAAGGTACTGGGTCTTCCCGGCGGCGATTGCCGCCTTCCGATGGGCCCCGAGCCCGAAGGCCTCCAGGACGAGGCCCGCAGGGTGCTCGTAGGCCTCGGACGCGGCTGAGTCCACAGCACCAACCGATCGGAACATGACCATGGCAGCACCCGTACACCTGACGTTTCTGGGCGGTCTCGGAGAGATCGGTCGCAACTGTGCCGCCCTTGAGGCACATGGTCGGATCGTCATGTTGGACTGCGGCCAGTTGTTCCCAGACGACCTACCCGGGGTCGACGCTGTACTGCCGGACTTCACGTGGCTACGGGAGCGGGCCGACCGGATCGAGGCCTGCATCGTTACCCATGCCCACGAGGATCACATCGGTGGTCTCCCGTACCTGCTCTCTGAGATGTCGTTTCCGATCTACGGATCACCGTTCACCCTAGGAATGGTCCGGGGAAAGCTGAAGGCGGCGGGCGTGCCGGTGCCCGAGCTGATCGAACTCCACGACCATGCCCGACACAAGATCGGGCCGTTCGACTGCGAGTTCCTTCCTGTCACCCATTCGACCCCGAGCGGCCTGATGACGCTGTTCGGTACGCCGCAGGGCCTCATCCTGCACTCAAGCGACTTCAAGCTCGACGACAGCCCTGTCGACGGAAGGGTCACGGACCTCCCGCGCCTTCGGGAACTCGCCGCCGGAGAGGGAATCCGCCTCCTGCTGGCCGACTCGACCAACGCGGGTTCGGCGGGTGCGTCCAGTTCCGAGTCTGAGATCGGCCCGGTACTGATGTCGGTATTCGAGGAGCATGCGGGCCGGCGCATCATCGTCGGAGCGTTCTCCAGCCATGTTCACCGAATCCAGCAAATTGCCGATGCCGCAGCGGCAACCGGTCGCCGTGTGGTGGTCCTCGGTCCGTCAATGGTCCGAAACGTAGGCCTTGCACGCGACCTCGGCCTGCTGCGTATTCCCGAGTCGATATTTGCGACCGAGGACGATCTCGATGACCTGGACCCGGCCCGTACCTGCATTGTCTGCACCGGCTCACAGGGCGAGACCAGAGCGGCGCTGTCGCTGATGGGACAGGGCCGTCATCGCTTCGTGACCGTCGGCGACACCGACACCGTCGTCTTCTCGTCGCATCCGATTCCCGGCAACGAGGCCGGCATCGGGCGCCTCCACAATGCGCTGGCCCGCAGGGGTGTCCAACTGGTTCACAGCGGCCAGATCGGAATTCACACAACCGGCCACGGTAAGGCCGAGGAGTTGCTGGCGTTGCACGACGCTGCCGACCCCGACCTGTTCGTTCCCGTCCACGGCGAGTACTCGCATCTGGTTGCGCACCATGAACTGGCGCTGGAGCGCGGGATGGCGCCTGACAAAGTGCTGCGGTGCACCGATGGAGACCGGGTGAAGCTCGATGACGACGGCATCTCACACCGTGGTCGCGTTTCTGACACCTACGTGATGGTCGACGAGTCCGGTAACCCGGTCAGCGATGACCTGCTCGAGGAGAGACGTAACCTTTCCGGCGAGGGATTCGTGGTGGTGAGGGTCGTGGTCGACGGTCGAAAGGGGAAGCTCGTGGGTGAGCCCTTTGTCGAGACCAGGGGCTGGGTCGAACCATCGGACCGTGAGAGCTGGTGTGGTGAGGTGGCTGAGGCGGTTGGCAAGGCGTTGAAGCCGGTTGTCGCCGAGGGCGAACGCGATCCGTTGGAACTGGCCCGGCTGGCGCGGCGGGCCACAGGACGCCTCGTGTCGCGCCGAACCGGCCGACGGCCGGCACTGGTGCCCGTTGTGGAGGTCCGCTGAGGTTTCCCAGGGGCCTGACGTGACCGGTGCTGTCACCGGCCGGTGGTACGTTTAGGCCGCTGTGAGCACAAAATCTGAGCGCTCTGGATCATCCGACGAGTCGGTGCGCCAGAAGCGTAAGAACCGAGACCCGATGGACCGCGACGACGGCCCCAAGCCGTCAGAACCGTCTGACGGGCGACGGCCGGGTTCGTCCGGGCCTCCGAAGGAGGCTCTGCTACGCCGTATGGGCCGCGCTGCATTCGCGGGCCGGACCGATGAACTGCTGGGCCTTGTTCTGGTACTTGGCGGTCTGTTGGCAGGCCTGTCGGTCTACCTGGGCAAGGCGGGAATCGTGGGCCGGATCATCGACAGCGGCGCCGGCTGGACCGTCGGAACGACCAAGGTGGGCCTGCCCGTGGCGATGGTCGCAGTCGGCCTGGCCATGTTCCGGGAGCGGATCGAGTTCGACGAGATGACCAGACGCCTCCCGGTGGGGGCTTTCATGGCCCTCCTAAGCGCCACGGGTCTGCTCCACCTCGGCAGGGGCAGGCCGGGTATCGCAGACGGAGCCGACGGCCTGGGTGCAGGTGGAGGTCTCCTGGGTCTGGCTGTCGGGGGTGGGCTGGATGCCGCCATCGACACCATCGGTGCGGTGCTGATCCTGATCGGTACGGGTCTTGTGGGGGTGGCCGTGATTACCCGCATCTCAGTCAGCCAGGCCGCACGCGGCGTCGTTGTGGTTACCCGCCAGGCGGGGCGCGCTGTACTGGCCGGGCTAGTACCGCTGGGTCGCGCACTGCGGAACTGGTTGCAGAGCCTGCTCAGCGCTCCCGGCTCCGACAGTCCACAGGTGGTCATGCATCACGAGTCACCGGCGCCCGTTCCACAGCCTGTCTCAGAGGCAACCCCGGAACCCGTGCCTGCAACCGAATCTGGCGAAGATGCACAAGAGCCCGAGCCGGCAACAAAGAAGCGTAGGCGTCGAACAAAGGCAACAGCTGGGAGCGGGGAGCAGCTCACCATTGAACTGGGCGCCGCTGTGGGCGGCTCCACCTGGTGCCTTCCACCGTTGTCGATCCTGTCCCGCAGCGAGACGCATGATATCGACGCCAAGGCCATCGAGGAGCGGGGATACCGTCTCCAGGATGCCCTCTCCGCGCATGGTGTCGAGACCCGCCTGATCGACATGACAGTCGGCCCGACCGTCACCCGCTATGCCCTCCAGTTGGGCGATGGGGTCAAGGTCGCCCGGGTGACAAGCCTGAACAAGGACATCGCCTACGCACTGGCGGCAGCCGACGTGCGCATCCTGGCTCCCATTCCCGGGCAGCAGGCGATCGGCATCGAGGTGCCCAACGAGGAGCGCGAGGTCGTGGCACTCGGCGACATTTTGTCGTCGGCAACAGCCGCCAAGGCACAACACCCCCTCGAGGCCGCCATCGGGCGCGACATCGACGGCAAGCCTGTGCTGTTGAACCTCGCCACCATGCCCCACCTGCTCATCGCCGGGGCCACGGGCGCGGGCAAGTCGTCGTGCATCAACTCGGTTGTCACATCTGTGCTGATGCGAACCACCCCGGAGCAGGTCCGCCTGATCCTGATCGACCCCAAGCGGGTCGAGATGGGTCAGTACGAGGGCGTGCCGCACCTGCTCACAGCCCCTGTGACCGACCCCAAGAAGGCGGCCAACTCTCTCCACTGGGCCGTGCGCGAGATGGAGCGCCGCTACGGCATCTTGTCAGACTGTGGGTTCCGCGACATCGCCGGCTACAACGCCGCCCACGACCGTGGCGAGTTGAAGGCACCGCTGGGGGCGACCGACGACGACGGCGAACCGATGGCCTACCAGAGGCTGCCGTTCATACTGATCGTCGTCGATGAGCTGGCTGACCTGATGATGGTGGCCGCACGCGATGTCGAGGACTCCATCTGCCGCATCGCCCAGATGGCAAGAGCCGTCGGAATCCACCTGGTGGTCGCCACCCAGCGACCCTCGGTGAACGTGATCACGGGCGTGATCAAGGCCAACATCCCGGCGCGCCTGGCGTTTGCTGTCTCGAGCCTCGCCGACAGCCGGGTGATCCTCGACCAGCCCGGCGCCGAACGCCTGGTCGGCAAGGGCGACATGTTGCTGCTCGGTCCGAGCTCGAACACCCCCCAGCGGATCCAGGGTGCATGGGTGAACGAGTCCGAGGTGAGACAGGTCGTGTCCGCATGGACCCGACAGGTCGACGACATCCTCGAAGCAGGCGACGACGATGCTCCGATTACGGCCGAGGTCCCCGTGCTGGACTCACCACCAGGTTCGATAACCGACGACTCACACCGGTCCCCGACGGGTGGTTCCGGAGACGATGACGACCTTTTCGAGCAGGCCCGTGAGCTGGTGATAGCCAGCCAGTTGGGGTCCACCTCCATGCTCCAGCGAAAGCTGCGAGTCGGGTTTGCCAGGGCAGGCCGGCTCATGGATCAACTCGAGGAGGCCGGGGTGGTGGGGCCGTCCACCGGCTCAAAGGCACGCGAGGTTCTTTACGGGAACGAGGATCTCGAGAACCTGAACGAGCAGGGCCTGTAGGACACCGGCGCCCGCCGGTAGCCTCGCATCCGTGGTAGTCCACCTGGTGGCCCTTGTTGTGGGACTGGCCGTATTGACCGTCGCCGCTGACCAGTTCGTTGCAGGGGCAGTTGGTCTGGCGGCGCGCCTGAACGTGTCGACCGTCGTCATCGGTGCCCTGGTTATCGGGTTTGGCACCAGCGCACCTGAGCTGGTTGTGTCGACGATCGCAGCGTTCGACGGCCAGGTGGACCTCGGTGTCGGCAACGTGGTCGGGTCGAATGCGGCGAACCTGACCCTCGTCCTCGGGGCGACCGCTCTCGTCCACCCGGTTGTGATCGGCGACGGCCTGTTGCGCCAGGGGGTTCTGTCGTGTGGGGCCGTGGTCAGTTTCGCCCTGCTCGTACAGAACGACGTGACAAGGGTCGAGGGTGCGGTGCTTGCCGTGCTGTTGGTGATTGCCCTCTACATGGTTATCCGTATGGGTGGACATCTCGCCGAGGAGGAACCGTCAGGTGGCCTGGGCCCTAAAGGGGCCTGGATCCCGATCATCGGTGGCTTTGTAGGCACCCTCGGTGGCGCCTGGGTGGTCGTCGAGGCCGCCAAGGGCATCGCCGATGAGATGGGCTGGTCGGGGGGTTTTGTGGGTTTCACCATGGTCGCTGTCGGTACCTCGCTGCCCGAGCTGGTCACCGCCGGTGCGGCTGCCAGACGCAGGGAGACCGGTCTGATCATCGGCAACCTCATGGGGTCCAACATGTTCAACAGCCTTGCCGTGGGTGCCGCCCTGTTCCTGGCTGGCCCGGGTGCTGTAACCGATGTCAGGCTCCAGACCTGGGGGGTTGTCTTGATGGTGGCCGTGGCCGTGGCGGTCCTCGTAGTGATGGCAACAAGCCGCAGGGTCGCCAGGACCGAGGGGGTGGTGCTCCTCGGTGCCTACGCAGGGGTGATCGTGTTCATGGCGAGGGGCCTGGGAGCCGCCTGAGGCCAGCTGGGGGAGTTGGCCAGCGGCAGTCTCCCGTAGCCTTGCCGGGGTATGTCCGTGAAGCACTACCACCTGGTGACCCTGGGTTGCCCCAAGAACCAGGTCGACTCCGACAAGTTGGCCGGCACGCTGGTGGCCGATGGCATGGTGGAGACCGACGCCCCCGGCGACGCGGACCTCATCGTGGTCAACACGTGTGCATTCATCGAGGAGGCCAGACAGGAGTCGATCGACACGGTCCTGGCCCTTGCCGACGAGCGGGTTGGTGGCGCACGCCTGGTCGTGACCGGTTGCATGGCCGAGCGCTACGGCGACGAGTTGGCCGGGACGCTTCCGGAGGTCGACTCGGTCTCCGGGTTCGGGGTGCCGGTCACGCTGGGACGTCGACCCGGTGCGGAGCCTCTTCCCACGCTGGATCTGTTGAACCTGCCCCGGCCGGCCAGCCCACGACCATGGGCCTACGTCAAGGTGGCCGAGGGATGTGACCGGGCGTGTGGGTTCTGTGCCATTCCCACCTTTCGGGGCCCGCAACGCAGTCGTCCGGTTCCGTTGATCCTGGACGAGGTGGATGCCCTCGGTGTGCGTGAGGTGGTGCTGGTCGCCCAGGACCTTGCCTCCTTCGGGCGCGACCAGGGGGTGGGCGAGCGGGCGATCGTGCCGCTGGTGGAGGCCGTCGCCGACCGTGTCGACCGGGTGCGCCTCTTGTACCTCTACCCGTCGGACCTGACCGACGGGCTCGTGGACGCAGTGCTGGCAACCGGCGTTCCGTACTTCGACCTCTCCCTGCAGCATGTATCCCGGCCGCTGCTGGCGAACATGCGTAGGTGGGGCGACGGCAGGCGTTTCCGTGAGAGGATCGACCACATCAGGAACCTTGACGCTACGGCCACCTTCAGGTCCAACTTCATCGTGGGCTACCCCGGTGAGACCGAGGAGGACCACGACGAACTTCTGGCTTTTGTCGAGGACGTCGGCCTGGACTGGTGCGGATTCTTCGCCTTCAGCGACGAGGCCGGGACCCACGCAGCCGGCCTGCCCGACAGGGTTGCTCCCGGCCTGATGGCCGAGCGCCTGCTGGAACTGGGCGAGATGCAGGACGCCATTACGGCGGGGCGGCGTGATGCCCTCATCGGCAGTGAGGTTGTTGTACTGGTTGACGAGCCGGGTGTGGGGCGTACCCACCGTGAGGCCCCTGAGATCGACGGCGTGGTGGGCATTCCCCATGAACTTGCGGTGGGGGAGTTCGCCACGGTCACGGTGACCGGCGCCCTGGGCCCCGACCTGGTGGCCGCATGAGGCTCACGCGCCACCTGGGAACGGTTGTCAGCCCCGCCAACCTCGTCACGTTGGCGCGCCTGGTGTTCGCCCCGGTGCTGTTCGGGATGGTTCTTGCCGCCGAGAACACTGGCGGCACCTCCTGGAGGGGGTTCCTGCTGGGTGGGGTGCTCGGTGCGTCCGACTTCTTTGACGGGGTTCTGGCTCGCCGCCGGGGCACGGTGAGCCGGTGGGGGGCGTTCCTTGACCCGTTGGCCGACAAGGTTGTCGTGGTCGGTGTGGCACTCAGCCTTGTGGCCGTGGAGCGCTACTCCCTTCTGCCCGTGGTGCTGTTGATCGTGCGCGAGGTGGTTATCACCTTCTACAGGCTCTGGTACGTGCGCCGGGGATTGGCGGTTCCGGCACGCAGGTCGGCCAAGTGGAAGACAAGCATTCAGGGTCTGGCGCTGATGCTGGCGGTGCTGCCTCCCCTCGAGGGAGCAGACCTCCTTGTCGAAGGGGTGCTCTGGCTGGCCGTTGTGTTCACGCTGGTCACCGGGTTCCAGTACCTGGCAGATGGCAGCCGTGCCACGAGCCGGACCGGTTCGTAGGGAAGCGGCAGCAGCGTGCTGTGTGAGATAGTTGCAGTCGGCACCGAGTTGCTGCTGGGTCAGATTGTCGACACCAACTCGGCCTGGATAGGCGAGCAGCTGGCCCTGTCGGGGATCGACTGTCACCGCCATACGGCAGTGGGCGACAACCGAGAGCGCATGATGGCGGCATTTCGCGAGGCGCTGGACAGGGCCGACGCTGTGATCGTGACCGGTGGCCTGGGCCCCACCCAGGACGACATCACACGTGAGGTGGTGGCCGACCTCATGGGTGTCTCGATGGAGCGCGATCAGGAACTGGTGGACCGCATCGAGGTCAGGTTTGCCGGCCGGGGACGGAAGATGCCGGCCAACAACCTGCGCCAGGCCGACGTGCCGGTGGGCGCCACGACGATGCCCGAGCTGCCGGGAACCGCACCCGGGCTCATCTGTCCCATCGGCGACAAGGTGCTCTACACGGTTCCCGGGGTGCCGTGGGAGATGAAGGAGATGCTCGAGGGCTCGGTCCTGCCCGACCTGCGGCGCCGGTCCGGAACGGTTTCGGTGATCGGCTCGCGCACGTTGAGAACGTGGGGTCAGTCCGAGTCAGGCCTGGCCGAGATGCTGGCTGACGAGATCGAACGCCTCGATGTCGAGGGTGGAGCCACGCTGGCATTCCTTGCCAGCGGAATGGAGGGCCTCAAGGTGCGCATCACCGCCAAGGCCGCCACCTCAGCCGAGGTCGAGGAGGTCCTGGACGTCGAGGAGGCCCGGGTGCGGTCGATAATCGGCCTCATCGTGTTCGGAATGGACGGCGCGAACATGGAGTCGGTGGTGCTCGATGAGCTTGTCTCCCAGGGCCTCACCCTCGCAACCGCCGAGTCGTTGACGGGAGGGCTCATCGGGTCACGGCTGACCGATGTGCCCGGCTCAAGCCGCGCCTTCCGTGGATCGGTGGTCGCCTACGCCGGCGACGTCAAACGGGAACTGCTGGGCGTGCCGGAGGGCCCGGTGGTGGGCGAGGAGGCGGTCTCTGCGATGGCAGCGGGTGTGTGCCGGGTGCTGGGCGCCGACGTCTCGGTGGCGGTAACCGGTGTGGCTGGTCCCGACTCCCAGGACGGACAAGACCCCGGCACGGTCTGGATGGCCACGTGCGTGGACGGTGAGGTGGAGGCGGTGAGGGTCCTGTTTCCGTTCGACCGGACCCGGACACGCCAGTTCACGGTCATCTCTGTACTGAACCTGCTGCGGCTACGGCTCGTGGCCCGGCGAGGGGGTTGAGCGGCGACAACCGGAACCTCAGAACCTGGCGTCGTCTTCGGGTTCGAGTGTTATGCAGGCGGAGTTGATGCAGAAGCGGTCGCCGGTTGGCTGTGGACCGTCGGGGAAGACGTGGCCGAGGTGAGCGCCACACGAACCACAGGTGGTCTCGGTGCGTTCGTACCCGAGGCTGCTGTCTGGCCGTTCATCGATGAGGTCGTCGCTGATTGGCTCCCAGAAGCTGGGCCAGCCGCAACCCGCATCGAACTTGGTGGAGCTCTCGAACAGCGGTTCGCCGCATACGACGCAGCTGTAGGTGCCTGAGCGTTCGTCGTCCCAGTACTCGCCGGTGAACGGGGCCTCGGTTCCGGCCTCCTGGGTGCAGTGGTACTGCATGGGGGTCAGGCGTGAGCGGAGATCGTCGTCGGTTTCTCCGGTTGCCATGGGGAGGGACGGTAGTGCGATCCGGCACGGAAATTCCACAAATTGGTGAAGGTGCTTGCATCGAACGCCTGTTCGCAATTACGATGATGTCATTCGCGAAGCGGCATCCGTACGGAACCACTGTCACACCCTGTTCGTAGGTTCATCCGCAACCGATCAGACCACATCACATCCCGGAACGACCCACAGAAGATCACCGGAAACGGAGAAACAAGAATGGCAAAGAACAACAAGAACAAGAGCGCCAGCCAGGACCCGGTGGTCCAGGCTTCCCCCGAGGGGCGCGAAAAGGCCCTTGACATGGCGCTGGGCCAGATCGAGAAGCAGTTCGGTCATGGTGCCGTGATGAAGATGGGCGACAAGGGTTCAATGGCCATCGAGTCGGTTCCCACCGGGGCACTGGCACTCGATCTGGCACTCGGAATAGGCGGCCTGCCCAGGGGCAGGGTGGCCGAGATCTACGGCCCCGAGGGATCCGGCAAGACAACCCTGGCGATCCACGTGGTGGCCGAGGCCCAACGCAACGGCGGCATCTGCGCCTACGTAGATGCCGAGCACGCCATGGACCCCGTCTATGCCAGGGCCATCGGTGTCGATGTCGACGAACTCCTCATCTCCCAGCCCGACACGGGCGAGCAGGCGCTCGAGATCACCGACATGCTCATCCGCTCAGGCGCCATCGACGTCATCGTCATCGACTCGGTTGCAGCGCTCACCCCAAGGGCCGAGATCGAGGGCGAGATGGGCGATACGCATGTCGGCCTGCAGGCCCGGCTCATGTCTCAGGCTCTGCGCAAGCTGACCTCGAACCTCAACAAGTCCAACACCATCTGCATCTTCATCAACCAGCTGCGCGAGAAGATCGGCGTCATGTTCGGCTCACCCGAGACCACGCCGGGTGGAAGGGCCCTCAAGTTCTACTCCTCGGTCCGTCTCGACATCCGCCGGATCGAGGCCATCAAGGATGGGCTGGAGGTAGTCGGCAACCGAACCAGGGTGAAGGTCGTCAAGAACAAGTGCGCCCCACCGTTCCGCCAGGCTGAGTTCGACATCATGTACGGCAAGGGCATCAGTCGGGAGGGCTCGGTCATAGACCTGGCCGTCGACCTCGATATCGTCAAGAAATCGGGTGCCTGGTACACCTACGAGGGCGAACAGATGGGCCAGGGCCGCGAAAACGCCAAGACATTCCTCGTTGAGAACCCCGAGATCATGGTCGAGATAACCGATCGTGTCTGGCGCGAGGTCACCCCCGCTGAGCCCGAGCTCGAGGATGCAGTCGAGGCTCTGGTCGAGCCCGAGCCTGAGGATGCATTCACAGCGGCCGACGATGAGCCCATCTCAATAGGGGACTGAACCTCCCTCAGATACCTCCGGCCCCGGTCGTCGCCCCGCCTCCCCTCCTGGGGCGGCGACCCGGTCGGAACCCCAGTCGGTAGCCAACGGAGGGGACCTCGGGTCCGGCAACACCTAGCCTTGGGTGCATGATCCGGTCATTCTCGCTTCGTACCTACGGGTGTCAGATGAACGAGCACGACAGTGAGCGCATCGCCGGTCTGCTCGAGGCCGATGGGATGGTTCAGGCTGCTTCTGAGAACGAGGCCGATGTGATCGTCCTGAACACGTGCTGCATCCGGGAGAACGCCGACAACAGGCTCTACAGCGCCCTCGGCGACCTGAAGGCACACAAGGAGGCCCGTCCCGGCCTGCAGGTGGCCGTAGCCGGCTGCCTGGCCCAGAAAGACCGTGACCTCATCCAGCAACGGGCCGGCCACGTCGACGTGGTGTTCGGTACCCACAACGTGCACAGGGCGGCCGAGTTGCTGAACCGGGCACGAGAACACGGCCCCGTAATGGAGATTCTCGAACAGACCGCACGTGAGGACGCAGACGCATTTCCCTCGGTTCTCACAGCGCGGCGTGAACAGGACCACAGGGCGTGGGTGACGATCCAGATCGGCTGTGACAACAGCTGTGCCTTCTGCATCGTGCCATCGGTCAGGGGGCCGGAGATGAGCCGCCATTTCGGTGACCTGATCGCCGAGGTCGAAACCCTGGCTTCCAACGGTGTGACCGAGGTGACTCTGCTCGGACAGAACGTTAACTCCTACGGTCGCGACCTGACCACGCGCCTAAGGAGCCTGGAGCCTGATGCTGCCGACGCGGTTGAGGCGGGCGAGCTGTGGGTGGCCGAGGACCGGCGTCGCTCAAGGCCGCTGTTTGCCGACCTGCTTGTGGCTGTTGGTGCCGTCGAGGGAATAGACCGGGTGCGCTTCACGAGCCCGCACCCCAAGGATCTACGGCCTGAGACCGTGGCAGCCATGGCCGAAACGCCGGCTGTGTGCGAACACCTCCACCTCCCGATCCAGTCGGGTAGCGACAGGGTTCTTGCCGCCATGCACCGCGGTTATACGGCTGACAGGTATCTGGAACGGCTCGCACAGGCCCGGTCGGGTGTCGAGGACCTCGCCGTCACCAGCGACCTGATAGTCGGCTTCCCCGGAGAGACCGAGGCCGACTTCGAAGCAACCCTGGAGGTGGTTGCCGAGGCTGGATACGACTCCGCCTACCTGTTCGTGTTCTCGCCCCGAGAGGGAACCGAGGCGGCTGAGATGACCGGCGACTTCGTGGACCATGCGGTGTCTGTGAGCCGCTTCGAGCGCCTCCAGGAGGTACTGCAGCGGTCTTCCCGAATGCGTTACGCGGCGAGGGTCGGTCGTATCGAGGAGATACTGGTCGAGGGCCCCTCCAAGCGCGAGCCCAGCCAGGTGACCGGGCGTACCCGACAGAACAAGATCGTTCACCTTGCGGCAGATGAGGGCCTTCGAGCGGGGGCCTATGCCCAGGTCGAGATCACCGGGGCTGCAGCCCACTACCTGCACGCCGAGTTGGTCGAGGTGACGGCTGCACCGCTGCACCGGCGGCAGATTCCGGTTGCATCGGCCTGAGGCCGGGCACCCTTACGACTATGGCCACCACCAACGGGCACCTGGTGCTCGTCGGAACCACCGCTTCCGGCAAGTCTGCGCTCGCCATGGAGATGGCTCGCATGCGTCCCGGCGTGGAGTTGGTGTCGATGGACTCCATGCAGATCTACCGGGGTATGGACATAGGTACCGCTACACCGACTCCACAGGAGCAGGCCGAGGTTCGACATCACCTTCTCGACATTGTGGATCCCGGCGAGGAGTTCGCTGTCTCCGAGTTCAAGGCGAGATGCACCGCCGTCCTGGCAGATCTTGACGAAAGGGGCGTCCTTGGCGTGCTGGTGGGCGGTACCGGCCTGCATGTTCGTGCAGTGGTCGATGACCTGGAGATTCCCGGCCGCTTCGAGGAGGTTCGAGATGACCTTGAGTCCGAACCCGACACCTCGGTACTCCATGAGCGCTTGAGGGGGCTGGACGCCGTGGCCGCCGACAGGATGGAGCCGACGAACCGACGCCGTGTCATCAGGGCTCTGGAGGTCTGTATCGGTGCCGGTCGACCGTTTTCGTCATTCGGTCCCGGGCTGGACTCGTATCCGGAGAGTCCGTTCACCCAGGTTGGGGTCCGCCTTCCGAGGCCCGTGGTCGACCGGCGACTCGCCGAACGGTACGAACAGCAGGTGGCTGCTGGCTTCGTGGACGAGGTGCGAACGCTGGCCTCGCTGCCCGGTGGGCTCTCGAGGACGGCCCGCCAGGCTCTCGGCTACAGGCAGCTCCTTGAGCACCTTGAGGGACGGTGCGGGCTCGAGGAGGCCATCAATGCCGCTGTTGTGGCCACCCGACGCTTCGCCCGTCGTCAGGAGCGCTGGTTCAGGCGCGATCCGCGGATCACCTGGATGGACGCCGAGGAGGACCCCATGGAGGTCCTCAACCAGGTACTCGCAGCGCTCGACGGGTGCAGCGACGAGCGGTGACCCAAACCGTGTGTGACGGGGACGCTCCCGTGGGCGAGACTGGTCCAGTGAACCTGATCCACTGCCACGGCTTCGGCAACCAGTTCCTTATCGCCTTCACCGACAAGGTGCCTGTCGACGGTCCTGAGCTTGCACGCTCCCTCTGTGATCCGGTGAGCGGAATCGGAGCCGATGGCCTGGTCTTTGGGACGCCAACGGACCGGGCTGACCTGACACGGCTCACGTTTACCCTGTTCAACAGCGACGGCAGCCGTGCAGAGGTGAGCGGAAACGGCCTTGCCTGTTTTGGCCATGCGATCCTGCGGACCCTGCCGCAGCAGGAGGACCTGGATGTTGTGGTCGACACGGCTGCAGGACCCAGGCGCATCCGGGTAGTCGGCACCGCAGCCGATGTCGAGGTGTCTGTCACCGTTGACATGGGAGCGGCAGGCGACGGCCCCGACCTCAGAGGACTTTCGGTCGAGCTGGGTGGGCCTCAGGCCGGTCGGGTGGCCAGCGTCGACATGGGCAACCCGCACCTCGTGGTCGAGGTGGCCGACCCCGCTGCCATCGATCTGGCATCCGTCGGCCCGCAACTCGAGGCCTACTTTCAACCCGTGGGGTGCAACGTCCACATGGTGTCGGTGGTCGACAGGTCCACGATCTGGATTCGGACCTGGGAGCGCGGCGCCGGCCTTACCGAGGCATGTGGCAGCGGCGCCTGTGCCGCAGCAGCCACGGCGCGCTCGTGGGGCGCCGTCGACGACATCGTCAGGGTTCGAATGCCGGGTGGTGAAACGACCGTTGTCGTCGGAGATCCGGTGGTCCTGAGCGTGACGTCGACGTTCGTTGGTGATAGCGAGGTGGCCTATGGGTGAAGATCGGGCCAACCGCAGCGATGATTCCCACAGGGGCGCCTTCGGCGAGTTCGGCGGTGAGAGCACCGGACTGATTGACCGTGCGTTCCGTGAGCGCATCGTCCTTGCCGGGGTAACCCTCAACCGGGGAGACACGGAGATCACCGAGGCGTCCCTCGACGAGTTGGCGCAACTGGTCGATACAGCCGGGGCCGATGCCGTAGCGCGGGTTCACCAGTCGCGTGAGAGTCCCGACGCTGCCACCTATGTGGGGAGCGGCAAGGCAGCAGAGATCCGTGATGTCTCAGAGGAACACGACGCAGACACCGTCGTGTTCGACGACGAGCTGAGCCCGGCACAACAGGGCAACCTGAGCGCCATTTTGAAGCGGTCGGCGCTCGACCGCACGGCCGTGATCCTCGATATCTTCGCCCAGAACGCATCCAGCCTCGAGGGCAAGGCCCAGGTCGAGTTGGCACAACTGCGCTACCGGCTGCCGAGGCTGCGTGGCATGGGAAAGGTGCTAAGCCAGCAGGGTGGTGGTATCGGAACGAGGGGCCCTGGCGAGACCCAGCTCGAAGTCGACAGGCGGCGTCTCATGCGTCGTGTCAGCCGCCTCGAAGCCGACCTCAAGCGGGTCAGACGCCACAGGGCCACACAGTCGAAGGCCCGGCGGCGCACCAGCAACCAGTCGGTGGCCATCGTGGGCTACACGAACTCAGGAAAGTCCACGTTGTTGAACCGCCTGACAGACGCAGGGGTGCTCGTCGAGGACCGTCTCTTTGCGACCCTCGACGCCACGACCCGGCGCCTTGACCTTCCCGGGGGTGAGTCGGTCTACTTGACCGACACTGTCGGATTTGTGCGCAAGCTGCCTCACCAGCTGGTCGATGCCTTCAAGTCGACCCTCGACGTTGTGGTCGACGCAGACCTCCTCTTGCACGTGGTCGATTCGTCAGACCCCGACCCGATGGGCAGCATCGACGCCGTACGGCACGTTCTGAACGAGATCGGTGCGGCCGATGTGCCTGAGTTGTACGTGTTCAACAAGGCCGATATGGCACCTGTCGAAGCTGCCCGGTTGGCTGCCCGTGAGCCCGACTCGGTTGTGGTGTCGGCCGTCACCGGAAACGGTGTTCCGGAACTGTTGGCCGAGGTCGCGAACAGGCTGCGGGCCGTTACGAGCCTCTACTCGCTGCTGGTCCCGTTCGACAGGGGTGACATCCTGGCGATGGTGCACCGTGAGGGAGAGGTCCTGTCCGAGACAGCCGATGAGGACGGATGGAGTCTCGAGGCCCGTCTGGACGACGGTTCGGCTGGGCGCCTCGACGAGTTCGTCGTGGATTCTGACCGGCCCGGGTTGTCGGGCTGAGTCGGGGGGACGACGTGGTAGCCGGCTTCCAACCGCCTCCGTATCCGTTCGACCGGATCGACGGTCTGAGGCAGGTGGCTGCGTCACTGCCCGGTGGGTCCGTGGACCTCTCGATCGGGAACCCGAGTGACCCCGTACCCGAGGTTGTGGCTGCTGCCCTCGCCGATTCGGATCCGGCACGTACATATCCACCGTCGATCGGAAGCGCAGACCTGCGACGGGCTGTCGCCGACTGGGCCGACAGGAGCCTCGGCGTGGGCCTGGACCCGGCAGCGATCGGGGCGTGTATAGGCACGAAGGAACTCGTGACCGGCCTACCCCATCTGCTCAGGCTCAGGGACCCGAAGAGGGACACAATCTTGTACCCGGCCGTGTCGTATCCGTCCTATGCCATGGGGGCCGAACTGGCCGGGTGTCGGGCCGTGGCGGTTCCCCTCGACGCTCAGTGGTGTCTCGACCTGTCGGCGATTGACGAGTCGGATGCGGCGAGGGCGCTGGCCCTGTGGGTGAACACGCCCGGCAACCCGGCCGGGGGGCTCGACGACCTGGAGGCCGCTTCCTTGTGGGGACGTTCACACGGCGTGACCGTCCTGTCCGACGAGTGCTACGCCGAGTTCACATGGCAGGGTTCACCTAGGTCGGTCCTCCGTCATGGTTCTGACGGCGTGCTGGCCGTCCACTCACTTTCGAAGCGCTCCAACCTGGCTGGCCTGCGGGTCGGGTACTACGCCGGCGACCCCGACCTGGTCACCTACCTGCAGGAGGTCCGTAAGCACCAGGGCTTCATGGTTCCCGGCCCGGCCCAGACAGCAGCGGTGGCAGCCCTCTCAGACCAGGACCATGTCGATATGCAGCGCGACCGCTACAGGCGTCGCCTCGAATCGCTTGTCGAGGTGATGGCGGCAGTCGGTGTGGATGTGCCCATGCCGGGAGGCGGCTTCTACCTCTGGGTGTCTGTTCCAGGGGGGGATGCATGGGGGTTCGCCCGTCGGCTCGCAGACGAGGTTGGGATGGTTGTCAGCCCGGGGGAGTTCTTCGGCGACGCCGGCTCCGACCATGTGCGCCTGGCGGCCGTGGCCGGCGATGAGCGCATCGGCCTCCTGCGCGACAGGGTCGGCATCTGACCAAAACCGGTCCCGGCGGGCACATCCCGGGCTGTAGCCTCGGCGCCATGTCAGACCTTCGCACCCAGATCGAGGACATCTGGGCGGCCCGCGATTCGCTGGATGTCGACGACGAGGGCGCTAACTCCGTTATTCACGCTGCAATCGAATTGCTGGATTCCGGGGAGGCCCGTGTCGCCGAACCCGACGGTGAGGGTGGCGTGGTGGTCAACGAGTGGCTGAAGTTGGCCATCCTGTTGCTGTTCCGTCAGGCACAGATGTCAACCATCGAGGTCGGTCCGTTCGAGTTCGCCGACAAGATTCCTCTCAAGGCCGACTACGCCTCCCGCGGGGTCCGGGTGGTTCCCGGCGCGTCGGCCCGGTGGGGCAGCTATCAGGGCCCGGGTGTGATCATGATGCCCAGCTACATCAACATCGGTGCCTATGTGGGCGCCAACACCATGGTGGATACGTGGGCGACCGTCGGTTCCTGTGCACAGATCGGAGCCAACGTGCACCTCTCGGGGGGCGTTGGAATCGGTGGTGTCCTTGAACCCCCGAATGCCGTTCCTGTCATGGTCGGCGACGACTGCCTCATCGGAAGTCGCTGCATAGTGGCCGAGGGTGCCCGGGTCGGTGACGGCGTGGTGCTCGGTGCGGGGGCGGTCCTGACGGGTTCCATCCCGGTCATCGACGCCGAGACCGGCGAGGAGTTGAGCAGGGGCGAGGTGCCTTCCTGGTGTGTGGCTGTCCAGGCCAGTCGAGGGCGTGAGTTCGCGGGTGGCCGGTTCGGAATGCCATGCGTGCTCGTCATCAGGCGTCTCGACCCGGGCGAGCGCCACGACAAGTCCGCCCTCAACGACATCCTGCGCACCCACGGCGTCACCACCTGACGCCCCGGCCGCCCACGGAACGCTTGCCATGACTGACCTGCTGGCCCTCACCGCCGAGCTGGTTTCGGTGCCGTCGGTGAGCCATGACGAGGCGGCGATCGTCGCCCTGATAGAGGCCAGGTTGAGAGCTGTCCGTGGTCTCAGCATCGACAGGGTGGGGGACAACCTGGTGGCGCGAACCGACCTGGGCCGACCGCAGAGGCTGATCCTGGCCGGTCACACCGACACGGTTCCCGGCGACACCGCTGCCGGTGCCCGTATCGACGGCGACACCTGCACAGGCCTCGGCAGCGCTGACATGAAGGGCGGCCTGGCGGTCATGATGGAGCTCGCCACCTCGGTGCCGGAACCGTCAGTTGACGTGACCTGGGTCTTTTACGCCCGCGAGGAGGTCGCCAGCGAGCTCAACGGCCTCGGTGAGATCCTCGCCGAGGCACCGCACCTGCTCGAGGGTGATGTGGCGATTCTGGGTGAGCCGACCGGGGCGGCAGTCGAGGCGGGATGTCAGGGCACCATGCGCTTCAGGGTGTCACTCTCGGGTGTGCGGGCACACTCTGCACGGCCCTGGATGGGTGTCAACGCCATTCACCGGGCAGGTGGGCTCCTGTCGGCGGTCGATGCCTATGAATACCGTGAACCCGAGATCGACGGCTGCACCTTCCGTGAAGCCCTGCAGGTGGTGCGTATCGACGGTGGCATCGCCGGCAACGTCGTACCCGACAGGGTGGATCTCCTCATCAACCACCGGTATGCCCCCGATCGCAGCGGTGGAGAGGCCGAGGCCCATGTCAGGGAGGTGCTGGAGCCGTTCATCGATGATGACGACGAGGTGGTTCTTGTGGACCACGCACCGGCTGCGGCACCGGGGCTCGGGCATCGGTTGTTGTTGAACCTGGTTGCCGATGGTGGCCTTGACGTGCGGGCCAAGCTGGGCTGGACCGACGTCGCGTTCTTTGCCGCCAGGGGGATGCCCGCTGTGAACTTCGGGCCCGGTGAGTCGACGCTCGCCCACACGGCAGACGAACGAATCGAGAGGGGGTCCCTGGTGGCCTGCTACGACGCCCTCGCAAGGTTGCTGGCGGCCGACGTCTGAGGCCGGGGAGCGTGGGTCAGACCCTGCGCAGAACCGTGACCACCCGACCGTAGATGTCGACCTCGTCGGCCGGGTAGCGCAACTCGTCGAAGGCCGGGTTGGAGGGAACCAGAACGACGGTTTCGCCGTCAATTCTGAGGTGTTTGACGGTTGCCTCGCCGTCTGGGATCCCGGCGACCACGAGGTCTCCGGGGTCGGCGGTGGGCTGAACCCGGGCGACGACGTGGTCACCGTTGAAGATGCCGGCATCGATCATGGAGTCGCCCCTGACCCTGAGCATGAAGAGGTCTCCGCTGCCGGTGAACTCGGACGGCATGGGGACGGACTCCTCGACGTTCTCCATAGCGAGCACGCCTGTGCCTGCGGCGATGTCGCCGACGAGGGGTACGTGGCGGACAGATCCGCGGTCGACGGCGGCTCCGGTACTGGGGTCGAGGCGGACCTCGATGGCCCGTGGCTTTGAGGGGTCGCGGCGCAGGTAGTCGCGGTCCTCGAGGGTTGCGAGGTGTGAGTGGACCGTGGAGGGGGAGGTGAGCCCCACAGCCTTTCCGATTTCGCGAACGGAGGGTGGGTAGCCGTGCTCCCGGGTGTGGGAGTCGACGAAGTACAGGATCTGGCGCTGCCTGTCGGTGAGGTCCTTGTGGATCATGACTGCTGCTCGCTCTCGGGCTTGTCTGTGGGATTTTCGTGAAGTTGCTTGCAATCGAACAGGTGTTCGGTACACTGATAGTTGTGATCGAACACCTGTACGTCGCACATATGTTCCCCGAACAGACGTTCCATGTCAAGGACCGCTGTTCAGGTGGTGCCATCGGTTTCCACAGGAGCTGTCACACCCCTGCGACAGGATGTATGACATGACCGCACTCACCCACGCAACCAGCTTGGCCCACGGCTTTCGGATTCAGACCACCACACAGAGCCTCGTGTACCCGATTCCGGCATCGGTGTACCGCCGTCGCCGCATCCTGGTAGCTGCCGTGCTTTCCACTGTCGTCTTCTTCGCATCGCTCGTAGCCGGTGAGATTGCCGGACAGGTCAACGGCTCTCCAGGTTCCGCACTGGCTGGAGCCGCCGGAGATCCTGTCGTCTACGTGGTTCAGCCCGGCGATTCTCTCTGGCTCATTGCAGAACGCATCACACCTCCCGGTGTCGACCTTCGCCACACGGTCGACCAGTTGGCCGTGGCATCTGGTGGGCCTCTGCTCCATGCAGGCCAGAAGATTGTCCTGCCACCGGGCGTGACCCTTCCATAGACATTCCTGCCCGGGGGCGGGGCGAGGCCTTGCGGCCGTTCAACCGAGCAGGTAGCGGCAGAACAGGTACCCGTCATCGCTGAGCACCCGGTCCAACCTCAGGCCGGCGGGTGCGGCCAGGGTCGGTCCCGACAGGATCCGTTTGGCGGTTCCTCCCACGAGCAGTGGAGAGATCGTTAGGTTCAGTTCGTCGACGAGGCCAGCGGCCACCAACTGGTGGTTGAGCGACGGGCCGCCCTCGGCCAGGACCACGCCGGCGCCCCGCCCGGCAAGGTCGGCCACGACAAGCCCGACATCAACCTGGCTGCCGGTCCCGGCGTCGACCACCTCGGCCACACCAGAAAGAGAGTCGCGGGCAGAGCCGGGCGCACCGGTCGCCGTGTAGATGAGCGGTGGCGGGTCTGCCGGGCCTACCGGGCGAAACATGAGGGCGGTCGGGTCCAGGGCGAGGCTGGCCGAGACCACTGCCAGGCGTGGGCGCGGTGGCCTTCCGCTGGTTGCACGCAACACCCCAACCCTGTCGTCCGGGGTTCTCGGTGCCCTGTAGTTCTCAGCCCTCACCGTGCTAGCACCAACGAGGATCACGTCGGCAAGGCCACGCAGCGTGCCCAGCAGGCGTCGATCGGCTTCACCGCCGAGGCCACCAGAGGCCCCGTCGAGAGTGGTCGCCCCGTCGGCAGAGGAGATCATGTTCATGAGCACCCACGGGCGTGTTCCGTCTGTCTGGCGCACTTCGTCATGGACGAGGTCGACCGGGTCTATATCGACTGCACCGCTGTCGGTGGGGAACACCTGTCTCACGGTTCGAACCGTAACCGCGTGGCGATACCGGGGCATCGGGAAGACTTTCTGGCACCTACCTCATGAGATCTGTACGTGTCGCGAAATCCACAGCAAGTCCCCTAGTCCTCCACAGGGGAGGCTCCGTATGGTGCGACAGCGGTCGTCTCCGGGAGGGTCCCGGAGGTTGTCACCCGCGGACCCTACAGTCGGACCCCGGCTTCATTTCGGGGACACCGGTGCCGGAGACCCAGATGGCAAGAGACGAAATCAGGAGCCCTAGATGACGCTGGTACCAGATCGTGGAGTGCTTGGAATCGGCCGCCATTTCACCAACGAAGGATCCGATCCCTACGACGCCGTTACCTGGGAACGGCGCGACTCCCGCCTGGTCGACCACCGTGACGGCAGCGTGGCGTTCGAACAACTCGACGTC
>DLRQ01000076.1:435-5719 GCA_002501135.1 Candidatus Neomicrothrix sp. UBA7884 | reverse complement strand
GTACCGCTAAGTGGCTCGCTGCTTCCATCTGAGCGGATGACCACGTTCACACCTGTCTTACCCGGTTCACCTCCAGCCATCCCGTACGGAGGGACCACGCGGTGGGAGGTGAGCAGGCTCACTGTGACCGAATCGTTGAAGCGCATACGCCTCACAGTGCCGTCACCGCCCCTGTGGGCGCCAGCACCTCCTGACCCTCGTCGGATAGCGAAGCTCTCCAGAACCACCGGGTAGCGCCACTCCAGGACCTCGGGATCGGTGAGGCGGGAGTTGGTCATGTGGGTGTGGACGGCGTCGCAGCCGTCCCGTCCGGCGGTGGCTCCCGCCCCGCCGCAGATGGTCTCGTAGTACTGGTAGCGGTCGTTGCCCCAGATGAAGTTGTTCATGGTTCCCTGCGGTGCGGCCATCACCCCGAGTGCCCCGAACAGGGTGTCAACGATCAGTTGTGAGGTCTCGACGTTGCCGGCGATGACCGCAGCCGGATACACGGGGCTGATCATGCTGGGAGACGGCAGAATCAGGTTGAGGGGCTCCATGCAGCCGGCGTTGAGCGGGATGTCGTCATCGACCATGCAGCGGAACACGTAGAGCACTGCGGCCTGGCAGACGGCCTCGGGGGCGTTGTAGTTGCCTGGGTGGGGGCCGCTGGTTCCGGTGAAGTCGATGGTTGCAGAACCGGCCGCCCGGTTGACGGTGATCGATACCGACACCTGGTGGCCGTCGTCGGTCCCGTAGGTGAACGAGCAGTCGCTGAGTGTTCCGATCAGACGTCGGACGGAGTCCTCGGCGTTTCGCTTCACGTGGGCCATGTAGGCGTGCACAACATCGAGGCTGTAGTGGTCGACCACCTTGAGCAGTTCGATCGTGCCCTTCTCGCATGCAGCCACCTGGGCTTTCAGGTCCGCCACGTTCTGATCGGGGCTGCGGGCCGGGTAGGGGCCCGTTGCCAGAAGTTCCCTCAGGTCATCTTCGAGGAACACGCCGTCCTCGACCAGTTTCTCGCCGTTCAACAACACCCCCTCCTGCTCGACCGAGGTGGAGTTGGCTGGCGCCGAACCCGGCGTCATCCCACCCACGTCGGCGTGGTGGCCCCGGGAGGCCACGTAGAAGATGATCTCGCCACCCTCGAAGACAGGTTTGACCACAGTGATGTCCGGCAGGTGGGTGCCACCGTTGTAGGGGGCGTTCAAGACGAAGACATCGCCCGGTGACATGTGGCTGGGCTGGTGATCACCCGGTTCGGAGTTTTGGGCGATCACCGACTTGATGGTCTCGCTCATCGAGCCCAGGTGGACGGGCATGTGGGGAGCGTTGGCGATGAGGTCGCCGGTCGGGTCGAAGATGGCACAAGAGAAGTCCAGGCGCTCCTTGATGTTGACCGAGACGGCCGTGTTCTCGAGGACCAGGCCCATCTGCTCGGCCACGTTCATGAACAGGTTGTTGAAGATCTCCAACTGGACCGGGTCAGCCTGGTCGGTTCCAAGACGAACCTGGTCGGGGCGGGGGACGACCCGTGACACGAGCAGGTCGCCCGTGTCGCGGACTACTGCCTGCCAGCCCGGTTCGAGGACCGTCGTTGAGTTGGCCTCGATGACCACGGCGGGACCGTCCACAGCGCTGCCGGCTGGGAGGGTTTCGCGGTCCACGAACGGGGTGTCGTAGGTCCTGCCGTCCATTACCGAGGTGAACACACCCAGGGGACCGGACTCACCAACTTCGGCCCGTGCGACGGTTGAGGCGACGGTGTCGGAGTGCCCCACCACCTCAACCTGGGAGGACTCGACGATCATCGACTTGCCGGGTGAAGTGAAACCGAACCTGGAGTGGTGGGCGGCCTCAAAGGCCGCAACGACGTCGCCGACCGGGCCCAGCGGCACGTGCAGGGATGTGTCGCTGCCGTCATATCGGACGGCAAGACGGGCAAACGCCTCGATCTGATCGTCGTCCACCCCCTGCGCTGCGACCGTGGCCCGACCAGCCTGTTCGAGGCGCCCGGTGACCTCGAGGACCGCGGTGAGGGTCTCATCGGACAGATCCGACTCCACCGATTCGTCGTTCACAGTGCGCACGTCGGCCAGGCCGATCCCGAGAGCGGAGAGCACGCCGGCGTGTGGATGCACCAGAACCTTTTCGATACCCAGACGGTCTGCCACCAGGCATGCATGCTGGCCTCCGGCTCCACCGAAGCAGACGAGCACGTAGCCAGTTACGTCGTGGCCGCGCTGTACCGAGATCTTCTTGATTGCGTTCGCCATGTTCTCGACAGCGATGGTGAGAAACCCCTCAGCCAGTTCCTCGGCAGTGGTCGGGGTGCCGGTGGCAGCGGCAACCTCAGCGGTGAGGGAAGTGAACAGACGGTGGACCACCTCCATGTTGAGAGGCTGGTCTCCGCCCGGGCCGAACACCGCCGGGAAGAACTCGGGACGTAGCCGACCCAGCATCACGTTGCAGTCGGTGATCGTGAGGGGACCACCATTGCCGTAGCAGGCCGGGCCCGGGTCGGCGCCGGCCGAGTCGGGGCCCACCCGCATTCGCGCACCGTCGAAGTGGACGATCGAGCCGCCGCCTGCGGCAACGGTGTGGATGAGCATCATCGGGGCCCGCACCCGAACTCCCGCCACCTCGGTCTCGTAGGTGCGTTCCAGCTCGCCGCCATAGTGGGATACGTCTGTCGAGGTGCCACCCATGTCGAAGCCGATGAGCCGGTCGAAGCCGGCCTCACCGGCCGTGGCGACCATTCCTACGACACCACCTGCCGGCCCCGACAACAGGGCGTCCTTTCCCTGGAAGTGCCTGGCGTCGGTGAGCCCGCCGTTGGACTGCATGAACATGAGCAGAGGGGAGTCACCCTCGCCACCTCCGGCTGACAGCTGCTCCTCTACCTGGTTCACGTATCGCCGCAGCACCGGTGAGAGGTATGCGTCGACGACCGTCGTGTCGCCGCGCGACACCAACTTCATCAGTGGGCTGACCCTGTGACTGACCGACACTTGTGTGAAGCCGACCTCCTCGGCGAGGGAGGCCAGCGCCTCCTCATGCTCGGTGTAGCGGTAGCCGTGGGTGAGGGCGATGGCGACAGAGGAGAGCCCCGACCCGTAGGCCCGGGTCAGGTCTGAGCGGGCCTGTTCCAGGTCGAGTGGTGTGAGGACCTCACCTCGAGCGCCCATCCGCTCGTCAACCTCGACTACCTCCCTGTAGAGCATCTCGGGCAGGACGAGGTCGAGTGCGAACAGTTCCGGGCGGGCCTGGTAGCCGATCCGGAGGGCGTCGGCGAACCCCCGGGTCACGACCAGAAGGGTGGGTTCACCCTGGCGTTCAAGCAGCGCATTCGTGGCAACTGTCGTGCCCATTTTTACGCTGTCGATCATCCCCGAGGGAAGGGGCTCGTCGGCGCCGAGGTCGAGAACATGTCTGATGCCGGCGACAGCGGCATCCGGATACTGTCGCGGGTTCTCCGATAGCAGTTTGTGGGCTGTGATCGAGCCGTCAGGGCGGCGAGCAACAATGTCGGTGAACGTGCCACCTCGATCGATCCAGAACTGCCATCCGGCTGAATGCTCGGCCATGGCGGGGGAGTCTGACACGCCGACCGGTCGAACGAAACGCCTCTCGTGGCTTCATGGTTACCGTGATGTGTGCCCAGACGCCGTTCCGGTTACAGGGGAATCGGACCTGTACGCGACAATCGGCTCATGGTGAGCGACAGCAGCGATCCGGCAGTGGCCGGGACGGTGTCACCCAGCCCTGCCGGAGCCGGGGCGACGCTCGTGGTGGAGGGCCCAGCCGGTCCGATCCAGGTCCACTCGATCGGATCTGGACACCCCGCGGTGATGCTGCCCTCTATTGGCAGGGGAGCATCCGACTTTGATGGCCTCGTACAACGAATCGCTGCCAGGGGCTACAGGGCTGTCGCCCCGGAGCCAAGGGGGATAGGTGGCAGCACCGGGTCACTGGAGGGCGTATCCATGGGCGACCTTGCCGACGACGCAGTTTTCGTGATCGAGGCTCTGGGCCTGGCTCCGGCGACCATTGTCGGTCACGCCTTCGGCAACCGGCTGGCGCGGCTGGTGGCCACCCGGCACCCGGAGTTCGTCGCCGGCGTTGTACTCCTGGCCTGCGGAGGACAGGTCAGGCCGGCACCCGAGCACATGGCGGCACTCAGGCGGGTCTTCGACACCGACGCAACACCCGGGGAACATATAGCTGCAGTGGACACAGCCTTCTTTGCGTCGGGCAACGATGCGTCGGTGTGGGAGGGAGGCTGGTTTCCTGCAGTTGCCTAACTCCAGGGGAGGGCGGTCGAAGCCGATGATCCAGGCGTGTGGTGGAAGGCAGGCAGCGCCGATGTGCTGGTGCTCCAGCCTGCAGATGACGTGGTGGCCCTGCCCGCCAACGCAGACGACATTGTGGAGCGCCTGGGTGAGCGTGCGACGTTGGTGGCCGCGGCAGACGCCGGCCACGCACTGCTCCCTGAGCAGCCGGAGGCGGTGGCCGACGCCCTGCTCAGCTGGCTGAGGGGCCACGGTCGCTGAGGCTGGGGGTCTGTCGGATGCGGTCCTCGAAGTCGACGGCTCAGGAGATAGGTATTCGGTCAGCCTTGCGGCACCGACTTCGTTCGACCCTTCCCGCGTGGTCTAACTTGGCCTCAGTTGCCCCAGTGGGGAGGCAGCCATGATCAAAGGGGACACACGACATGCTCTTTCACGTCACGCACCACCACGACGAGAACACCTGTCCGGCTCACGACGAGGCCGCCCTCGCCGACACCTTCGGTGCGGTTATGGACTCGCTCACCGAGAACGTGAACGAGGTGATCGGTGCCTGGGTGGACCCACCGGGGCATGATTTCTTCTTCGTGATAGATGCCGACGACGTCACACAGATCTTCACCGGCCTGTTCCCGATCGTCGCCTCGGGCACAGCAAAGATCCAGCCGGTCGGTGACTCCGTGGCCATGATGAAGCTTCGCGAGCAGATGAACGCCTGACCGGTCGAACTCTGCTCTCGGAAGAGGTCAGAGTCCCCAGAATGTCTTGTGGCGTGTTCGCAGTTCTTCCTGCTCCGTACACGGACTGGGGTCTGATGGGACCCTGACGGGAGGGTTCACCCGATAAGTGCGGGAGCCTCCACAACTACTCCGAACTACGGTGCTGTGCCCGGCGACGGTCGACGACTGCGGAGGCCGTGGTGGTCAACGGCTGGACGATCGAACCAGAGGCGGGCCTCAGAGGGGCAGACCTCACTAGTCGGATCTCGAAGGGGTGAACCTCTCCGGGGCGAACCT
>DLRQ01000076.1:0-158 GCA_002501135.1 Candidatus Neomicrothrix sp. UBA7884 | reverse complement strand
CGAACCTCCGCGGGGCGAACCTCAACACCGCGAACCTTGCCGGGGTGGTTTCAAACGAGGACACCATCTGGCCGGACGGCTCGGACAACAGTGACTATCGGGCTCCAGCCCCTCTGGGGGGCATGTCATCCAAACACGCCAGTGCATCCTGGGCCATC
>DLRQ01000030.1:3202-11455 GCA_002501135.1 Candidatus Neomicrothrix sp. UBA7884 | reverse complement strand
GCGCTCATGCTACGTCGGCTTCCCTACCGCTCCTTCCCGTGGTCAGGGAGTTCATCCGAGCCGGGTGTGGTCCCAGGAGATGACCTTCTCAGGTTCGACGACCACCCCGGTCCGCTTGAGGGCGAGTTGAGCCGCCGCAGCGTCAAGGAGATCTGCGGGCAGATCAGGTTGGTTTCGTGCCACGACCGTCCGGGCTATCTGGTGAAGGTCATCACCATCGTCGACGAGGGCCGCAGTTCCCTTGATCATCACCCCACGCAGGAGGTTGTATTCGAGGCCGTCCTCCAGGAGGACGGTGATCCGCGGATCGCGTCGCAGGTTCACGATCTTCTGGGATCTGGTGTAGGTCTCAAACACCAGTTTCCCATCCATGACGGCGAACCAGAGCGTCGACAGGTGGGGCGACCCGTCCAGATCCAGGCAGGCAACCTGGAGACTCTTCTGCTCTTCAATGAATACTGCGACCTCATCCTCGGTCATCCGGATGAGGTCGCGTCGACTGGGGGCCATGGTCATGTCTCCCTGACAGGTTTGGAGTTGGCGGCGAGCCTAGATGGGGCGCAGGGAGCCTTACGACGTGGATGCACAGATGCCCATTTCAGGCCAAAACGTCGCATGTCCCACCTGGGGGAGGCGGGACATGCGGTATTTCTCTCGACCGGAATCGGGGGGGCGATTCCGGTCAATCATCACAGGCTTCCAGTGGGGGGAACCGGTACCTGTTGTGGTGCCCACAATAGTGAATCGGAACTGCCCGCGGGCCTCGGAAGCGTCGATTTCCCGGTGACGTTCGACACCTGTGACCGGTGTCGCAGCACCACCCCACGGCTAGTCTCGACAGCGTCCACACCCCTACGGTCGGGCAGTCACACACGTGTCCGACCAAGCCGCCGAGGAGGGCCGGTGACCATTCCGTCCGACACCCAGTTGCGGGAGATACTCGTCGACATGGTGACGGCCCGTACACAGTCGGGCCGACTCTGGAACCTGCAACGTCAGGGCCAGGTCGGAACGGTTGCTCCGATCGATGGCCATGAGGCCACAATCGTTGCGGCGGCCCATGCCCTTGACACCGATCACGACTGGGTTGTCCCCCAGTACAGGGAACCGCTGGCACTGCGCCGGTACGGTCCCGAGATTCTGGAGAGGTTCATGCTCTACTGCCTCGGGCACCCTGCCGGTGGCCACATACCCGACCCGATCCGGGTCCTCCCGAACCAAATCTCCCTCGGCACACAGATCCCCCACGCCGTCGGCATCGCATGGGGCATGGTCCTTCGCAGCGAACCCGGTATCGCCCTCGTGTTCTTCGGGGACGGGTCCAGCTCGGAGGGCGACTTCTACGAGGCCGGAAACCTGGCCGGCGTCTTGAACGCACCCGTGGTGATGGTCTGTGTGAACAACCAGTGGGCCATCTCAACCCCGGTCCACCTGCAGACTGCAGCCGAGTCCTTTGCAGACAAGGCTGCTGGTTTCGGAATCCCGGGCGTGAAGGTCGACGGCAACGACGCTGCCGCTGTCTACGACGCTGTGGATGAGGCCAGAAAGCACGCACTGGCCGGAAAGGGTCCAACCCTCATTGAGGCCGTGATCTACCGGCTGGGGGCCCACACGACCGCCGACGATCCGACCCGCTACGTGCCCCCCGAGGATCTCGAGGCAGCCCGGAGGGACGACCCTGTTCTACGGCTGTCCAGCCAACTCAGGAGCCTCGGTTTGTGGGACGATGCTGCACAGCAGGAGACCGAGGCCGTGGCACTGGAACTGCTTGATCGAGCAGTGGAGGAGGCCAGGTCGGCACCGCTGGCGGCCGACGCTCTCCTAGACCACTGTCTCTCGGCTGATACGCAACGGCTTGCACGCCAGCGTTCCCAACTACTTGGCACCCACTCCACCGAGGCCGGTGACCATGCCTGACACGTTCAACGGTGGCGGGGTGAGCGACCTCACGATGCTCCAGGCGATCAACGAGGTCCTCCACGCCGAAATGGCCCGCGACGACCGCGTCGTCGTGCTGGGCGAGGACGTCGCCCGAAACGGCGGGGTGTTTCGTGCAACCGAAGGTCTCTATGAGAAGTTCGGGGAGCAGAGGGTCGTCGACACACCCATCTCCGAGGCGGTGATAGCGGGGGCAACCGTCGGCCTGGCTATCGCCGGGCTCGTTCCTGTCGCCGAGATCCAGTTCCTGGGTTTCTCCTACCAGGCCATGCACCAACTCGCCGGTCAGGTGGCACGGCTGCGCTACCGCACACAGGGGCGCTACGACCCCAGCATCACCATCAGGGCTCCGTTCGGGGGTGGTGTTCGCACGCCCGAACTCCACTCCGACTCTCTCGAAGCCCAGTTCGCCAACGTTGCGGGCCTGAAGGTGGTCATGCCCGCCACGGCATCAGATGCCAAGGGTCTCCTCGCTTCTTCCATCAGGGACCCTGATCCGGTTCTCTTCCTCGAGCCCCTCCGCGGGTACCGGGGCATCCGTGGGGACGTGCCTGATGGCGACCACCTCGTGCCCCTGGGGGTTGCACGGACCGCCCGCGACGGCGATGACGTCGTGATCATCACCTGGAGCTATCAGGTGGAGTTGGCCTGCCGGGCTGCCGACAGCCTTCGCTCCGAAGGGCTCTCGGTACGGGTACTTGACCTGCGGAGCATCGTGCCGCTCGACATCGAGGCAGTCACCGAGGCGGTCAGCCACTGCGGTCGTGCCGTTGTCGTACAGGAGTCATGTGAGACCGGTGGATTTGCCTCCGAGGTGATTGCGACCATCAACGATGAGTGCTTCTGGTCCCTTGAGGCTCCAGTGACAAGGGTGTCGGGCTACGACGTTCCCTACCCGGTGGGAATGCTCGAGGACCTCTACGTTCCCGACGAGGCGCGGATCATCGCCGCCGTGCGTCGCACCCTCGAGTCAGGCTGACCGCCATGGCGTTTGAGTTCCGGCTGCCCGACATCGGCGAGGGCCTCGAAGAGGCAGAGATCGTCGAGTGGCTCGTCTCACCCGGCGATGTGGTGGTGCGGGACCAGCCGCTGGTTGAGGTGCTCACCGACAAGGCCAGTTCTGAGCTTCCCTCCCCGGTCGCCGGCACGGTGCTCCGTCTCGGTGCATCCGAGGGTGACCGGCTAAACGTGGGTGAGGTCCTGATTGAGTTGGACGACGGCTCGGCCCAGGTAGCCGACGACACCGAACCCACCAAGCCTGTTGCGAGCCCTCCATCGGCTGACCCCGTGCCCACACCTTCGGATGCCGTGTCCCGACCAAAGGCCTCCCCCGCCACCCGAAAGCTGGCCCTCGAGGCGGATGTTGACCTGGGTACCGTGACAGGAACAGGCCCCGGTGGGCGGATCACATCCGACGACGTACGGGCCGCAGGCACCCACCCGGCCCCTACGCCGCAGGTCTCTTCCTCTCCTCCGGTCCACACTCCTCTGGGAGACCTGGGCCAGATGCCCTTCGGACGCCATCCCCTGCGCGGAGTCCGCGGTGTGGTCGCACGCAACATGGAGAGGTCCTGGGCAGAGATCCCCCACATCCACTCCATGGACGAGATTGACGCATCCCTGCTCGTCGACTTCCGTCACCGCCTGAGGAGCATGGACAGGCCTGGAGCCGCTGCGGTAACAGCCCTCACGGTGGCAGCTGCAGCCGCCGCCAGGGCCCTGCACCGGTACCCGATGGTCAATGCGACCATCGAGGGCAGCCCGGGCGACTCGATCGTCGTGCATGACTCGGTCAACCTGGGGATTGCCGTCGCCACCGAGACCGGGCTCGTGGTTCCTGTTGTCCGTGACGTCGACCGTCTCGACCTCTTCGCCCTGGCCACGGCCATCGCCGACCTGGCTTCCCGCGGCCGTGACGGGACACTGACCGCTGCCGACCTTGCGGGGGCGACCTTCACCATCACCAACTACGGGTCGATGGGCGGCCGCTGGGCCACGCCGATCATCCCACCAGGCCAAGCGGCAATCCTCGGCCTTGGTGCCGTCGCCGATCGGCCAGTCGTGGTCGACGGAGAGGTCGTGGCAAGGCCAACCCTTCCGATCGTCCTCGGCTCCGACCACCGCCTGATCGACGGAGACCTGGCATCGGCGTTCAAGGGGTCCATCACAGCCGACCTCCTGGAACCCTTGAACCTGCTGGTAGAGGGCTGAGGGGCACACCATGGTGGTCGGCGAGGTCGCTGAGGCGGTCGACCTGCTCGTAGTCGGCGGAGGCCCGGGGGGCTACGCAGCCGCCCTGCACGCCGCCCGCCTGGGCCGCCGGGTGACCCTTGTGGAACGCGGCGAACTGGGCGGGACCTGCCTCAACGTCGGCTGCATCCCGTCCAAGGCTCTGATCGAGGTGGCCGACGCCATGGCGGCACCCGAAAGGGTGGCCCCCTGGGGGGTTGCGGCGACGACAGACCTCGACATGTCGGCTGTGCAGGCCCATCTGGGAGCCGTGGTGGAAAGGCTCACAGGGGGTGTCCGGCACCTGCTGGACCGTGCCGGGGTTGTCGTTCTGGCGGGCGAGGCACGTTTCATAAAGCCGAACCGCGTCGTCGTCGAACATGGTGCGACCGTCGAGCATCTTGACTTCAGGCACGCCATCGTCGCCACCGGATCGCGCCCAGTTGAGTTGGCCGAGGTTCCCCTTGACGGCGCACGTGTTGTCGGCTCCGCAGACCTCCTGTCGTCGGACACCCTTCCGGAGGAGCTCGTGCTGGTTGGTGGTGGCTACGTCGGTGTCGAGTTGGGTTGCGCCTTCGCGAAGTTGGGGAGTCGGGTCACGATCGTCGAGGCGGAGGGATCGATCCTCCCCGGTTTCGAGGACCGCATCACCAGAACCGTTACCCGGGGGTTGCGGAACCTGGGTGTTGGAATCTGCTGCAATACGACCGCTGTCGGTATCGACGACGCCGGCCTAGTCGTGTCTGGTCCCAGCGGCAGTGCCACCCTGCCTACCGACAGGGTGGCGGTAGTGGTTGGCCGTCGCCCAAACAGCGACCTGATCGGGCTTACCGAAGCGGGTGCCACTCTCGATGGCAGCGGCCTGATTGTGGTCGACGCCGCCAGGAGGGCAACCGACACGGTTTTCGCAATCGGAGATCTGACCGCCGGACCGGCCCTGGCCCACAAGGCCACCGCAGAGGCCGAGGTTGCCGCCGATGTCGCCTGCGGTCATGCCAATGCCTTTGACCCGACATGCATTCCGTTGATTGTCTTCAGCGACCCCCAGGTCATGGTCGTCGGCATGAGCGAAGGTGAGGCGTCATCTGCCGGTATCGCCGTGACATCCTCGCGCTTCCCACTTTCTGCATCGGGTCGGGCCGCCACCCTCGGCGCCGGTGACGGCTTCGTCACGGTCACAGCCGACGGCGAGGGCACGGTCATCGGCGTACAGGCCGTAGGAGCCCATGTCGCCGAACTCGCCGGAGAGGCTGCTCTGGCAGTCGAGACGGCTGCCACGGTCGAGGACATCGCTGGAACCATCCATGCCCACCCGACCCTCGGAGAGGCGATCGCCGAGGCGGCAATGGGCCTTGCGGAAAGGCCCCTGCACGCCGGCTGAGGACACTGGTTGCCTGCCCCGGAAGGTCATGTCGACATGCTGTTTCCTTCCTGCTCCCCTAGCATCATGACATGTCTGAGCCCGCCAACTCGCTGATCGATCTCGGGTTCGTGGACCCAGTTGATCGACGTGCCTCAGGTGTCATCAAGTGGAACCGCTACCCGGACAGGGTGATCCCGGCATGGGTTGCAGAACACGACTTCGGCCCACCCCCTGCCGTGGTGGAACGCCTGCGTGAACTGGTTGACGTGCGTGCGTTCGGCTACCACTCTGCGGGCGACGACGTTGGGCCCGCCTTCTCCCGTTGGGCAGCCCAGCGACACGGCTGGACACCGGACCCTGGGCTTATCCTCCCAACGGCGAATGTGCTCCAGGGCATCTGGGCCTGTGTCGAGGCGCTCACCGAACCCGGTGACGGGATCATGTACACGCCACCGGTGTACCCACCCTTTCAGGACGTGCCACCCACTACCGACAGGCGAGCCGTCCACTGGCCACTGGTTCTCACCGAAACGGGCTGGCACTACGACTTTGACGCCCTCTCCGAACTGCTCGAGGCCGACCCCGGTATCAGCCTCTTGTTGCTCTGCCATCCCCACAACCCGACCGGGCGGGTACTTACCGCCGGGGAACTGGCCCGAATAGTCGAGTTGGCCCACGAGCACGACCTGACCATTGTCTCCGATGAAATCCACAGCGACCTGGTGTACGAAGGCTCGACCCACGTTCCGATGCTCACGGTGCCCGGCGCCGCCTCGCGGACGGTTGCCGTCACCTCGGGAGTCAAGACGTTCGCCCTCGGTGGCATGAGTTGTTCCGTTGCAGTCTGTGGCAACGACAGACTCCGCTCAGCCCTCCGCTCAATTCCCGCTGAGCTACTCGGAGCTCCCAACCGAATGGGTTGTGAGGCATCGATCACCGCATGGGAGACCGGATCCGAATGGGCCGACGACCTGCTCGCCGTCCTGGACCGCAACAGGCGACACCTGTTTGACCGGATCAGAACCGACTTGCCAGAGGTCACGATGTTCCTACCCGAATCAACCTTTGTGGCATGGCTGGACCTGTCGGCGTTCGACACGGGCGACCACCCCGCAAGATGGCTCCGCCACATGACGGGAGTTGCCTGCGGCAACGGACCCAACTTCGGGCCTGCCGCTGAGAACCACGTTCGCATCACGTTTGGAACGTCGGCGGAGCTGCTTGACGAGATTGCAGACCGGATCATCACCGGCCTGAAGGGCTAGCACGGTAACCAGAAAAAAGGGGGCGACATGACAACCGACGACATGGTCCACGTTACCCGTTGGCACTGGGGCAAAAAGGAGTGGTCGCCGTTCTCGGCAGCTGAGATGGACCGCCGTCAGGGCGACCTGAGGACCCACATGGAGGCCGAGCAGTTGGACGCCTGCCTGCTGACCTCGTTTCACAACATCTGCTACTACTCGGGATGGCTGTACTGCCACTTCGGACGTCGCTACGGAATGGTTGTCGATTCCGGCAGCGCAACGACCATCTCGGCCGGGATCGACGGTGGCCAACCCTGGCGTAGAACCCACGGGGACAACGTCGTCTACTCCGACTGGCGCCGGGACAACTACTACGAGGCGGTTCGGGGTCTGACAGTTGGCGTCAAGAGACTCGGGGTTGAGTTCGACCACCTCACAATGGAGCGCTTCAGGGAGTTGGAGGCCGCCCTACCGGGTGTCGAACTGGTCGACATCGGCGCTGCAACCATGTGGATGCGGACCATCAAGTCGACCGAGGAACACGACCTGATCCGACACGGTGCCCGAATTTGCGACCTTGGCGGTGCGGCCTGTTTGGAAGCCGTGGCCGCCGGAGTTCCCGAACAGGAGGTCGCACTTGCCACGACCACCGCAATGGTTCGCCAGATCGCCACCGACTTCCCCTTTGTGGAGTTGATGGACACATGGACCTGGTTCCAGTCGGGCATCAACACCGACGGAGCCCATAACCCGGTGACCAACAAGGCGGTCGAGTCGGGCGACATTCTGTCGCTGAACACATTTCCAATGATCTTCGGCTACTACACGGCCCTGGAACGCACTCTGTTCTGCGACCACGTCACCTCCGACGAGCACCTGCGCCTCTGGCAGGTCAACGTCGAGGTCCACGAGCGCGGTCTGGACCTGATCCGACCCGGGGTCCGGTGCTGTGACATTGCAACCGAGTTGAACGACATATACCGCTCACACGACCTCCTGAAGTTCCGGTCCTTCGGTTACGGACACAGCTTCGGCGTGCTCAGCCACTACTACGGACGCGAGGCTGGTGTGGAACTACGCGAAGATGTCGAGACGGTTCTTGAGCCCGGAATGGTCGTGTCCATGGAACCGATGATCGCCATCCCCGAGGGCCAACCGGGTGCCGGTGGCTACCGGGAACACGACATTCTCATCGTCACTGAAGACGGTGCAGAGAACATTACCGGCTTTCCGTACGGACCGGAGCACAACATAATCGGGACCTGAGGCCCGCTGACCGGACAGGCGCTGTCGCCTACCGGTCCGTGACACCCGGTCTAGCCGGCTGCTGTGGTGGTGGTGGCGGCGACCGTTGTCGTCGTTGCAACAGTGGTCGTGGTTTCGCCCGCTGCGGTCGTGGTGGTGGTCTCGCCAGCCGCAGTGGTGGTGGTCTCACCGGCAACGGTTGTCGTTGTCTCGCCGGCCACGGTTGTAGTG
>DLRQ01000030.1:0-2885 GCA_002501135.1 Candidatus Neomicrothrix sp. UBA7884 | reverse complement strand
GGCCACGGTTGTAGTGGTCTCGCCCTCGGCCGGAGCCTCAGTCGTGGTGGTGTCAGGCGCAGAGGGGACACCATCGGTTGCCAAGGCGAGGTCCTGGAGGGCGGCCAGATGTGCTGAACGGGTGTTATTTCCGTACCAGCCGTCGGCCACTACACCGAGGACCTGTTGGAGGGCAACCGTCTCGTCGCTGGGACCCCACTCGTAGGTAGCTGTGAGGACCTCTTCTTCATCGAGTGTGCCCACGTCGACGGTTGTGGTGGGCGCAGGTGGGGAGGTTGCAGGGGTGCCCGCAGCCCGTGACGTGGTCGTCGCCACCGGTGCTGACGACGAAGCTCTGGTCGTTGTGGTGACGGTTGGCGTGGCCGTGGTCGGGGGAACGGCAGCCAGGAGCGATACCTCGGTCTGAAGATCGAGGACGTCTTCGCGCAACTGGATAATCTCGGCCCGCAGCGTGTCCATCTCGTCGGTGTTCGACTCGAGGAGGCCACAGCCGGTTCCGAGGAGCGTCAGGGTCACTATCAGGGCAAGGGTGGTTACGGGCGTTCGCATCTGCATGGGGGCAGTATTCCAGAGGATCGACCTAAAGACGAGTCACCGGGCAAAGTTCCTGTTTCAGGTGCCCTACAACATGCTCAGGAGCGCAGCGGATAGTGCCCGTATTCCTCTACCGCATCGACCATTGCCAGGAGGTTCTCTGCCGGCACGTCGTTCATGATGGTGTGGACGGCCCCGATCATGAAGCCTCCCCCCGGCCCGAGCAGGTCGATTACGCGACGAACCTCGATGCGCACATCGTCGGGGGTGCCAAATGGTAGGACCCGATGGGTGTCGATCCCCCCGCACAGGACTATGTCGTTTCCGTAGCGTTCCTTGAGGGCGGCGAAGTCCGACATCCTCCCCGACGATGCCTGGATCGGGTTGAGGATGTCAACACCAATCTCGATGAAGTCGTCGATCAACAGCGCCACATCGCCGCAGCTGTGGAACAGGACCTTGGCCTTCGTCCGTTCCTTGATGAACTGGATGAAGTCGGCGTGTACGGGTTTGAGAATGTCCCGGTACATCCTGGGTGAGATCATCAGGTTGTCCTGGGTTCCGAGGTCGTCGCCGATCTTGATGATGTCGACGTTGTCGCCCAGTTCGGCGAGGAAGCGACCCATCAGTGCCTTGCACTCGTGGGCAATGCGCTCGAGGAGTTCCCTGGCGAAGTCGGGACGCATGGCCATGTTCAGCAGGAAGGCCTCCATGCCCTGCATGGCGTGTGCCCGCTCGAAGGGGAACAACAGCCACGGCGTGGCCATGATGGCGAACTGTCCATCCTCGGCCAAGTGTCGGGCCTCGCCCCTCACATGTGCAAGGCGACTGGGGTCGGCCATATCGGGCCAGCCGGCGTACTGCTCGAGGTCCTGCGAGCAGGTGGCATCGGGAATCGGATGAATCCCCGGGAACCAGTCGCCAGGCGTCACCTCCATCTGCCCGCCACCCCACGAGTCGAAGCAGTCGCTGTGCGGATCGCGGGACCTGTTCCGCTCCCGCACGGCCACCGGCTCGAGGTCGGTGACACCACGCACATCGCTGTGGAGGCGCAGCATCGTCTCCTCGTCGATGTGGGCGGTGCCCAACTCCGGCCACCGGTACATGTACTCGTCGGGAGCCTCGATTCCGGCGAGTTCCTTGACCTTCCGGTAGGGCTTCATCTTGACGCCGGTGGCGTTGCTGGCCCCGATGACGATCGGAATCCGATCTGGCTCCTCGTAGTTGAGAGTTGTGAGCACGCGCTCCCTCGGGGTCATAGCCATGGTGAGGCTCCCGGTGAACTGGTCAGGTGCATCTGGAATCTGCTCATCCGGGCGAACCTAGGCATGCGACCACCCACTGATCAGGGTCGAAGGTCCCTGTGCGAGGATGGGTTCCTGATGCACGTAGACGCTGCCTGGGCGTGGGTAATCGCATCTCTGAACGGTTGGATCGATGAGCGGAGGAAGCAGTGGGCGAGTTCGACGGCAGGGTTGCGATAGTCACGGGTTCGACCAGTGGGATCGGGGAGGCGACCGCCCAGGCGCTTGTTGCGACTGGAGCGAAGGTTGTAGTGAACTCCTCCTCGTCTGTCGATGCGGGCAAGGCCCTGGCGGGCGAGTTGGGGGCTGCGGTCCACTACCACCGTGCAGACGTGAGCAACGAGGACGAGTGCACCGGTCTCATCGACGCGACCCTCGAAGTGTTCGGTCGCCTCGACATCCTCGTCAACAACGCCGGCTACACACAGGTCATCCCACACCACGACCTGAATGCAGTAACCGAGGAGGTGTTCCGCCGGATCATCGACGTAAACGTCTTCGGCACCTGGTATCTCAGCCGGGCTGCCGTGCCGGCCCTGAAGGCCAGCGGCGACGGCAACATCATCAACATCACGTCGATTGCGGGCCTGATCGCCGGCGGCAGCTGCATCCCCTATGCGGTCTCCAAGGCCGGGCTGAACCACCTCACCCGGCTGATGGCAAACGTGTTGGGACCTGAGGTCAGGGTCAACGCCGTGGCCCCGGGCCTCGTCGAGACTCCGTGGACGGAGACCTGGGATGCCCTTCACTCGGCAGTTTCCGACCGGGCACCGCTAGGCCGCTCGGGCACCTCGGAGGACTGTGCTGAAGCAGTGCTGGGGATACTCCGAGCCGGCTACCAGACCGGCGACGTGGTGGTGGTCGACGGTGGCCTCACCCTGGGAGGGATCGGCTGAGGGCCGGGCCGGGCTCACGACTACGGGCCTGCCACAGCCACCAGGCGCCAGTCACCGCCACAATACGCATGTCAGTTTCCTCCTCACAGATCCGACGCCAGCGGATGGGCAGTCGGCAAACTCATGCGCCAGTATGTGCGGCGTTCGTCAG
>DLRQ01000023.1 GCA_002501135.1 Candidatus Neomicrothrix sp. UBA7884 | reverse complement strand
TTCCTCGAGCGCTCCGAGCGAACCTGTTTCGAGGCCCTCCTCTCGGCACATGGCGTGGGGCCATCCCTGGCCCTGGCCGTACTCGGCGTGCACGGGCCAACAGAACTGGCCCGGGTCCTCGCCGACGACGACGTGGCCGCCCTGTGCCTCGTGCCCGGCGTCGGTAAGAAAACCGCCACCCGGCTCCTCGTCGAGCTGAAGGCATCCCTCGACCTCCCCATCGACACGGTGCCCGCCGACCCGGCCGACGCATCCGCACCCCGCTCGGCGCTCGCCGAGGTGCAGGAGGCCCTCGGTGGCCTCGGCTACACCCCCGACGAGGTGCGGTCCGTGCTGAGCGACCTCGGCGGCGACGACCCGGGTGTCATCTTGCGCGAGGCCCTGCAGCGGCTGGCCCGGGCGTAGGCAGGTACCCGTGCGCGAAGAACTCCTCTCACCTGACCTCGACCCCATCGAGGTCGAGGTCGAGGTCGGGCTACGGCCCCGCCGGCTCGACGACTTCGTTGGTCAACCAGAGCTGAAGGGCCACCTGCGGGTAATGCTGGAGGCAGCCAGCGCACGCGGCGAGGCCGCCGACCACTTCCTCTTCGCCGGCCCACCGGGGCTCGGCAAAACCACCCTCGCCCACATCGTCGCCGCCGAGATGGACGCCGAGCTGCACATCACGTCGGGGCCGGCACTGGAGCGGGCCGGCGACCTCGCCGCCATCCTCACCAAGCTTGAACCCGGCGATGTCCTCTTCATCGACGAAATCCACCGACTGGCCCGTGCCGTCGAGGAAATCCTCTACCCGGCAATGGAGGACTACGAGCTCGACATCGTGCTCGGCAAGGGCCCTGCAGCCCGCTCGATCCGCCTGGAACTGCCCCGCTTCACCCTGGTCGGCGCAACCACCCGCACCGGCCTCATAACCGGGCCCCTGCGCGACCGTTTCGGCCTCACCGCCCGCCTCGACTACTACGAGGTCGACGACCTGCAGTCAATCGTCACCAGGGCCGCCGGGATCCTCGACGTCGACCTCGACTCCGAGGGAGCCGGCGAGATCGCACGCCGCTCCCGGGGAACCCCACGCATCGGCAACCGGCTGCTGCGACAGGTACGCGACTTCGCCCAGGTGGAGCGCGGTGGCGCCACCGTCGACGGCACCGTTGCCCGAGATGGCCTCTCGTTCTTCGCCGTCGACGACCTGGGGCTCGACCGCCCCTCCCGGGCGATCCTGTCGGCCCTGTGCGAGAGGTTCGATGGAGGTCCCGTGGGGCTCAAGACCCTCGCCATCTGCGTGAGCGAGCCTGACGACACCGTCGAAGACGTCTACGAGCCGTTCCTCATCCAACAGGGCCTCCTCCTGCGCACACCCAAGGGGCGGGTGGCCACCCCGGCCGCATACACCCACCTGGGCCTCACCGCCCCTGCCCGCCCCGGCTCCCTCTTCGAGGGCTAGGGCCCCTCCCAGGCCGTCAGGGCCCACCTAGGCTGGCCCGCCCATGGGCCCCGACGACTTCGCCTACGACCTGCCCGACGACCAGATTGCCCAGATGCCCCTGGATGACCGGTCGTCGGCCCGCCTGCTTGTCGACCTTGCCGACGGGACCGACCCGAAGCACCGCCACATCAGCGACCTGCCCGACATGGTCGGCCCAGGTGACCTGTTGGTCCTCAACGACACCAGGGTGTTGCCGGCCCGGCTGCGCCTGACCAAGGAGACCGGTGGGGCCGTCGAGGTCCTGTTGTTGGAACAGACCGGTGACGCCTGTAAGTGGCAGGCCCTCGTGAGGCCCAGCAGGAGGGTTCCGCCGGGAACGAGGCTGCGAGCCGGCGACGACCTGACCGTCACTGTCGGCGACGACCTGGGTGAGGGCAGGCGCACGGTAATGCTCGAGACAGATTCCCTGTCAGGACCGGCAGGTGTCCTGGCTGCCGTGCAGGCCCACGGCGAGATGCCCCTTCCCCCGTACCTGCACACACGCCTCGACGACCCGGAGCGCTACCAGACCGTCTACAGCCACCGTCCCGCCTCGGCAGCAGCACCCACGGCGGGCCTCCACCTGACCGGCGAGGTGCTCGACGCCTGCCGGGCGGCCGGTGCTGCAGTTGAACGCCTTGAACTCGTGGTGGGCCTCGACACCTTCCGGCCCGTCACCGCGGACAACCTCGACGACCACATGATGCACTCCGAGTCCTACACGGTCGCCGAGTCGACCCTCGATGCCTGCCGGGCTGCCGACCGGGTGATAGCGGTCGGAACCACGACCGTCCGGGCACTGGAATCGGCAAACCTGGCCGGCAGCGGGGGAGCAGGCACGTCCGGCCGAACGGACCTGTTCATCCGGCCCGGGTTCGACTTCGGCGTCGTCGACGTGCTGCTCACCAACTACCACCTGCCCAGGTCCACCCTCCTCGTGATGCTGGAGGCATTCGTGGGTCCCCGCTGGCGCGACCTGTACGCGCTGGCCCTCGCCCGCGGGTACCGCTTCCTGTCATTCGGCGACGCCATGTTGGTGGGCAGGCAAAGGTCCGACAGGATCACGGCATGAAGGCCACCTTCCACGAAACAGCGAACTGCGACGGTGCCCGCACCGGGCGGGTCGACACCCCCCGGGGGTCGTTCAACACGCCGTGCTTCATGCCGGTCGGAACCCGCGGAGCGGTCCGACACCTCTCGTCGGTAGACCTGGCGGAACTGGGAGCAGAGGTGGTGCTTGCCAACACCTACCACCTGATGCTGCGCCCCGGTGCCGAGGTGGTGCGCGACCTCGGAGGCCTGCGTGGCTTCACCGGCTGGCAGGGGCTGAGCCTCACCGACTCCGGCGGCTACCAGATCTTCTCCCTCCAGCCACGCGTCGACGATGAGGGTGCCGAGTTCCGCTCCACCTACGACGGCTCCACCCACAAGCTGACACCGGAGGGCGCTGCCGGTGTGCAGGCCGACCTGGGGGCCGACATCCAGATGGTCCTCGACGTCTGCCCGGCCCTGCCCGCGACCGACGCCATCCTCCGAAAGGTGGTCGAACGCACGGCTGAATGGGCCGCCAGGGGCCGACAGGCGTTCCTCGATCACCCTGATGCCCAGCAGCGGCAGTGCCAGTTCGGAATCGTGCAGGGCGGGACCGACGTTGCGCTGCGCACCGAGAGCGCCCAGCGGACCGTCGAGGTGGGCTTTGACGGCTACGCCATCGGCGGCCTCAGCGTGGGGGAGACCCGCGACGAGATGCTGGACCCGGTCAGCGCCGTGACAGCAGTACTGCCCGGTGGTCAGCCCCGCTACTTCATGGGTCTGGGTGACCCGGCGGGCCTTGTAGAGGTCGTCGGCCGCGGCGTCGACATGTTCGACTGCGTGCTACCGACCCGTCACGCAAGACACGGCACAGTCCTCACCTCAGCTGGCAGGCTCAACCTGCGCAACGCCCGTTTTGCATCCGACGACAACCCGCTCGACCCGGGCTTTCCTGCCAGCCCGGCAGCCGCATGGTCACGTGGCTACCTGAGGCACCTGTTGATGACCGACGAGCCCACCGGACGCCGCCTCCTGTCACTCCACAACCTGGCGTGGCTGTTCGACTTTGTGGACCGCCTGCGTGCCTCCATCGCTGAAGGGCGCTTCGATCAGTTCCGTACCGAGACGCTGGAGGTCTGGGGCTGACCACCGATTGGGCCAGAATCGGCATGCGACGGCCGTAGGCTCTACCGGTCCCGTTACGGGCGCCCGCTGCCTCCAACGGCTGCTGAGCGCCGACAACCCATCCAGACTCGAGGCACCAAATGGCCAGTTTCCTGCCCCTCATCCTGATCTTCGGGCTCATGTACTTCCTGATGATCCGACCCCAGCAGAAGAAGGCACGCGCTCAGCAGAACCTCATTGCCTCGGTTCAGGCCGGCGACGAGGTGCGCCTCCACTCGGGCCTCTTCGGCGTGATCAACGAGGTCGAGGGCGACGTCATCTGGCTCGAGGTCGCTGAGAACATCGAGTTGAAGGTCCTCCGCAGTGCCGTGGAACACCGCTACAACGAACCGGTTGTGGATGAAGCTGAAGAAGAAGCCGTCGAAGAGGCCGATGAAGGCCCCATCTCCGACTGACCACAGCCCCTCACAACGACCACCGCCACACCTGAGTCCATGCCCCGCCGACAACGCGTCTACCTCATCGCAATCGTCCTCGTTGCCGTGACGGCGTCGGCTCTGACGGCCTTCTGGCAAAACAAGCCCCTCCTGGGTCTCGACCTGCAGGGTGGCGTGTCGGTACGCCTCACGGCCACAGAACCGGCCACCGAGGAGATGCTCGACCAGGCGGTCGAGATCATCCGTAAAAGGGTCGACGCCCTCGGTGTCGCCGAACCCGAGGTTTCCAGAACCGCGGAGGGCGTGATGGTCTCCCTGCCGGGGGTCGACAACCAGCAGCGTGCCCTCGAACTGGTCGGCACCACCGCTGAACTGCGCTTCAGGCCCGTCTGCGACGTGCTTCCCCTCATGCCGGCCGATCTGGCGAGAGAAGGCGTGGCACGGCCAGCACCGGCCTCGTGTGAACCACTGCTCGCCGGCGACCTCACACCCTCAACCGGTCCGCTCGGTGTGACCCTCCCAGAAGATGACATGGCCGACCAGTTCGTCGTACTGGGCGGACGCGACGACAACCAGCGGTACCTGCTCGCTCCGAGCGTCCTCACAGGTGATGCCCTCGAGGACGCCAACGCCGACATGATCGACTTCGAATGGCAGGTGGCGGTGGCCCTCAAGGCCGGACCAGCGGGCATCGACACCTTCAACGAAATGGCAGCCCTCTGCTTCGTGGGCGCTCCCACGTGCCCGATCCTGCCCGGCTTCACCAACGGCCGCCTGGCCCTGGTGCTCGACGGCGAGGTCCTGACAGCACCCCAGATCAGGGCACCCGAGTTTCAGCGTGACCGCATCCTCATCTCGGGGGCCTTCGACAAGGAGGAAGCCGACGTTGTGGCCCTGGGCCTCCGCTACGGCGCCCTCCCCATCGAACTCGAGGCGGAAAACACCCAGGTGGTCTCGGCCACCATCGGCGAGGACTCCCTCGATGCAGGCATCGTGGCCGGGCTCATCGGCCTGGCGATCGTCGGCCTGTTCATCGTCGGCTACTACCGACTGTTGGGCTTCGTGGCACTTGCCAGCCTGGCGATCTCCGGCAGCCTTCTCTGGGCGATCATCGCCCACCTTGGTACCCAGTCCGGCCTGGCACTGACCCTTGCCGGCGTCACCGGAATCATCGTGGCCATCGGTGTCTCGGTCGACTCCAACGTCGTCTACTTCGAGCACCTCAAAGAGGACATCCGCGATGGCCGCACCGCCAGGTCCTCTGTTGACAAGGCATTCCCCGTGGCCTTCTCGACGATCGTCAAGGCCGACATGGCGTCGCTCATCGGAGCGGGCCTGTTGTGGTGGCTCACGGTCGGTGCCGTAAGGGGCTTTGCCCTGTACCTGGGCCTTGCGACCCTGTTGGACCTCGTAGCCACCTATTTCTTCATGGGACCGATGGTGCGCCTAATGGCTCAGTCCCGGTGGTTTGCAGAGCACCCGGAGCGCTTCGGCCTGCCGGCCAGCGGAGCAGTTAGCACAGTCGGGAGGATCACCTGATGGGTCTGCTCAGAGACGTATTCAACGGCGAAACAGCACTCGACTACCCGCGGTGGTGGCGCAGGGCGGTGACCGTGTCGCTGGTGGCGATAGTGCTCAGCATCGGCTCGTTCGGTGTTCGGGGCCTGAACCTGGGCATCGACTTCGAGGGTGGAACCACCTTTGAGATCCTGGCTCCAGGTGTGTCGGTAGCCGACGCACGCGAGGTGATGGCCGGAATCGGATCCGAGGACGCACGCATCCAGACCGTCGACGGCGACGTCATCCGGATCCGCTCCGAGGTGTCGGACCCGGCACACGCCGCCGAGATCCGGAACCTCCTCGAAACCCAACTGGGAACAGTCCAGACGTTCGAACAGGTCGGGCCCACATGGGGTGCCGAGGTGACCTCCAAGGCCGCCAACGCCCTGGCCGTGTTCTTCGCCGTGGTGGCCCTGTACATAACTGTTCGCCTCGAGTGGAAGATGGCCCTCGGGGCCCTCGCCGCGGTGGCCCACGACATCGTGGTCAGTGTCGGTCTCTACTCGATCCTCCAACTGGAGATCACGCCCTCGACCGTCATCGCCTTCCTCACGATCATGGGCTACTCGCTCTACGACACGATTGTGGTGTACGACAAGGTCCGAGAGGTGACAGGACGCCTCGGTGCAACCGAGCGCTACAACTACACCGAACTCATGAACCTGGCGCTCAACCGGGTGACCATGCGCTCGATCAACACCAGCATCACCTCGGCAATCCCCGTCGTGTCGCTGCTGCTGATCGGTTCGGTGATCATGGGAGCCACGACCCTCCAGGAGTTCGGCATTGCCCTGCTGATCGGAATCATCGTCGGCTCCTACTCGTCGCTGTTCATCGCATCCACGCTCGTCACGGTGCTGAAAGAACGCGAGGAGCGCTGGATCCAGGTGGCCGACAAGGTCGCTCAGCGCACAGGTGTTGTCGGCGGCGACGGCACACGCCTAATCGGTCGCGAGGAGGCCGCCCTTCCCACCACACGTTCAACCGAGCGTCCCGGTGCCGCCAAGGGCCCGGCACGGCGCCGACCCGTGGCAACGACCCACCTGGCCGGTGGCGTGCCACCCCGTCCCCGCAAGAAGCGTCGCTGAGCCAGCCCGCTACCGTGGTGTGATGACCGACAGGGTCCACCACGGAAACCTGAACATGCAGTGTGTCATGCTGCCCACCCTCGGAGTCGCGTCGGCCGGGAACAGGGCCTGACATGGTCGCCGTAAAGCGGGTACTTCCATGGCGTCGCCGACCCGATCCGAGCGTCGAGGAAACCTCGGACCTGCTCACCACGTTCCACGACCACCACCCCAGGGCCGACACCTCGCTCATCGAACGTGCCTACGAGGTGGCCCTGGGTGCCCACGTGGGACAGACACGTAAGTCAGGCGAGCCCTACATCCACCACCCGATGGCCGTGGCCACGATCGTGGCCCGACAGGGCCTCGATGCCGTGACGGTCGCAGCAGCGCTGCTCCACGACTCCGTCGAGGACACATCCATCGACCTGACCGACCTGGAACGTGACTTCGGAGCAGACGTCTCGCTGATCGTCGACGGCGTCACCAAGCTGGACCGCCTGCATTTCGACTCCCGCGAGGAACAGCAGGCCGCCAGCATGCGCAAGATGCTCGTGGCCCTCGCCAAGGACCTGCGGGTGCTGATCATCAAGTTGGCCGACCGACTCCACAACATGCGCACCCTGGCAGCCCTCCCCGAAGACAAGCAGGAGCGCATCGCACGCGAGACCCTCGACATCTACGCACCGCTCGCCAACCGCCTCGGCATGCAGGAGGTCAAAGACCAACTCGAGGACCTCTCGCTCGCCACGCTCCACCCCAAGCGCTACAGCCAGATCGACCAGATGGTCCAGGACCGGTCACCAGAGCGTGACAACTACGTGACCCAGCTCATCGGCGACATCGAGAAGCGCATGTCCGACCTGAAGATCACGGCAGAGGTTCACGGCCGGCCAAAGCACCTTTGGAGCATCTACGAGAAGATGATCGTGAAGGGCCGGCCCTTCGACGACATCTACGACCTCATCGGAGTCCGCGTAATCGTCGAGAACGTGCGTGACTGCTATGGCGTTCTGGGCTCCATCCACTCCACCTGGAAGCCGGTCCACGGCCGCTTCAAGGACTACGTGGCCATGCCCAAGTTCAACCTCTACCAGTCGCTGCACACCACGGTCATCGGCCCGCTCGGAAAGCAGGTCGAATTCCAGATCCGCACAAGGGAGATGCACCAGCGCGCCGAGCACGGGGTGGCTGCACACTTCGACTACAAGGCCAGCTCGCCGTCAGACGACATGGCGTGGCTGGGACGAATCGTGGAGTGGCAGGAGGAGAGCTCCGACCCCGGAACCTTCATGGCCAACCTCAAGACCGACCTTGAACAGGACGAGGTGTACGTGTTCACCCCGCGGGGAGGCGTGATCACCCTGCCGATCGGCGCCACCCCGGTGGACTTTGCCTACATGGTCCACACCGAGGTCGGCCACAAGTGTGTAGGTGCGAGGGTCGAGGGGCGGCTCGTTCCGCTCGAGACCCGCCTCAACTCGGGAGACACGGTCGAGATCGTCACCTCAAAACAGGAAGATGCCGGTCCCAGCCGCGACTGGCTCAAGTTCGTGGCCACCCACAAGGCCTCCAACAAGATCAAACAGTGGTACTCGCGTGAGCGTCGCCACGATGCCATCGACAGCGGCTACGACGAACTGGTCAGCGAGCTGCGACGTGCCGGCATGCCGGTAAAGGAGTTCCTGGCGGGTCAGCCCCTGGCCGACGTGGCGGCCGAGATGAACTTTGCCGATGCAGACACCCTCTACGCCGCCATAGGCGAACACCATGTCTCGGCAAAGGCCGTGGTCGACAGGGTGAAACGGGCCGTCAGCGACGAAATGGAGGTCGACGAGCAACTGCCCGCCACCGTGCTGCGTCCCGCCACGACCAACCGACCCGGTGGCTCCACCGGGGTCCACGTCGAGGGCCTCGATGACATGATGGTGAGGCTGTCGCGCTGCTGCACACCGGTGCCACCGGACGAGATCATCGGCTTTGTCACCCGGGGCCGCGGCGTGTCCGTCCACCGCAGCGACTGCGCCAACGCAGCGTCGCTCTCCGAGGGGCAACCCGACAGGCTCATCGACGTCGACTGGGACGGCTCCGCAACAGGGAACTTCCTCGCCACAATCGAGGTCAAGGCCCTCGACCGGCCGGGGCTGCTCCGCGACATCGTGAACGTGCTCGCTGACCACCACATCAACGTTGTCGGAACCGACACGGTCACCAGCGGAGCGGACCGGACCGCCAAGATGAAGTTCGACTTCGAGATGGGTCACGCTACGCACCTCGAGCCCCTGCTGCACATCATCGCCGAGATCGACTCTGTGTACGACGTCTACCGGGTGGTGCCCGGCCAGGGCTACTGAGGGCCTGTTCGGTTATCGCCCGCCGGTGACCCCGGGGGCCGGTAGCCTTTCCCCCCGTGGCAGACCCCATCTACAGGGCGCCGAAGGGCACACACGACGTCCTCTGGCCTGAATCGGCGCGCCGTCGCGCCCTCGTTGGCGTGTTCGCCGACATTGTCGAGGCCGCCGGGTACAGCGAGGTCGTGCCGCCGATGTTCGAACACGTCGAGGTCTTCCGGCGCCTCGGCGACGCCACCGACGTTGTCCGCAAGGAGATGTACGAGTTCGAGGACCGCGGTGGCCGTCACATCGCCCTGCGGCCCGAGCAGACGGCATCGATCGTGCGCTCCTTTGGCGAGCACCGCCCGAACCTACCGTGGAAGGCCTGGTACGCAGGCCCCAACTTCCGCTACGAGCGGGCCCAGAAGGGCCGCTTCCGGCAGTTCGACCAGGTCGGCATCGAGGCGCTCGGCCCTGAGGACCCACACCTGGATGCCGAGGTGATCGCCACGGCCTGGCGCTTCTACGAGTGTCTGGGGCTCCAGCAGGTCACCCTGCTGGTCAACTCGCTGGGTGGCCCCGACGACCGGGCCCGCTACGTCACTGCACTCCACGACCACTTCTCGACCGACATCGACTCGCTCAGCGAGGACTCGAGGGTCACGCTCGCCACCAACCCGCTGCGGGTACTTGACTCCAGTCGCCCAGAGGACGCCGACCTGATCGCCTCGGCACCCAGCATGCTGGACCACCTGTCGGCCGAGGCCGGCGATCACTTCGATCAGGTCAAGGCGGCACTTACCGGCCTGGAGATCCCCTTCACGATCGAGCCGCGCCTGGTGCGTGGCCTCGACTACTACGTGCGAACCACCTTCGAGTTCACCTCCGAGGCGTTCGACGCCGCCCAGAACGCCATCGGCGGGGGAGGCCGCTACGACGGCCTTGCCGAGGCGATGGGGGCACCACCCACACCCGGCGTGGGCTTCGCCCTCGGCGTGGACCGAACCCTCATGGCGTGCGACGCAGAGGGTGCCTTCGCGGCCCCCGACGCTCCTGTCGACGTATTCGTCGTCGACACCACGGGTGGTGAGGCGGCCCTGTTGATCACCGATGAACTGCGCCGTGCAGGCATCCGCGCCGACCGCTCCTGGGACGACCGGTCCATGAAGGCCCAGATGCGTGCCGCCGACCGCAGCGGAGCGGCCCAGGCGGTGATCGTCGGCGACGACGAACTGCAGTCGAACACGGCCGCTGTGCGCGACCTGCGCGGCGACGGCGGTCAGGAGACCGTCGCACGAACTTCCATCACAGAAACCCTGCTAGCGAGGCTCAAGTGACAAGCAGTACCGACAACAACGGCGGGCAGGTCCCCGACTACACGACATCGATGCGGACCGACCGCTGCGGCGACCTCCGCAGCGACGACGTCGGTCGCCAGGTCACCCTGTGTGGCTGGGTGGCACGCCGCCGCGAGCACGGTGAGCATCTGGCCTTCGTTGACCTGCGTGACCGCAGTGGCATCATCCAGGTGGTTGTCGACGGCGCCGCCGACCTGCGCTCCGAGTACGTGCTCCAGGTGACAGGACAGGTCAGAGAACGACCGGCCGACACCGCCAACGACTCGCTGGCCACGGGGGCGATCGAGGTAGACGCCTCCGAGGTGACCATCCTCTCTGCATCAGAGCCACCGCCGTTCCCGCTCGACGAACGTACCGACGTGGACGAGGTCCTCAGGCTGCGCCACCGCTACGTCGACCTGCGTCGCCCCCGTCTCCAGAGGAACCTCGAGGTAAGGGCAACGGTCAACAGCGCCGTGCGGACCGCGATGGGGGAACAGGGATTCATCGAGGTCGAAACCCCCATGCTGGTGGCCAGCACCCCCGAGGGCGCACGCGACTTCGTGGTTCCCTCGCGCAAGGAGCCGGGTTCGTTCTATGCCCTGCCCCAGAGCCCCCAGATCTTCAAGCAGCTCTGCATGATCGGTGGCGTCGACCGCTACTACCAGATTGCCCGCTGCCTTCGTGACGAGGATCTCAGGGCCGACCGCCAGTTCGAGTTCATGCAGCTCGACGCCGAGGCCAGCTTTGTGAGCCAGGACGACGTGCTCGCCTTCATCACCCACGCGGTTGCATCTGCCGCCGAGGCGGTCACCGGTGAGAGGCCGGCTGACTTCCCGCGCATGTCCTGGCACGAGGCCAGGGACCGCTACGGCTCCGACAAGCCCGACATCCGCTTCGGCATGGAACTCGTAGAGCTGACCCCCGTGTTCGCCGACACCGACTTCCGTGCCTTCCAGGCACCGTGTGTCAAGGGCATCCGGGTTCCCGGTGGTGCCGAGCTGTCACGCAACCGCCTCGACGACCTGACCGACACATGCAAGGGCTGGGGGGCCAAGGGCCTCGTCTGGATGAAGGTCGAGGCCGACGGTCTCAACTCGCCGGTAGCCAAGTTCCTCTCCGACGACGAACAGGCGGCGTTGCGTTCCACGATGGAAGCCGAAGAGGGCGACCTGCTGCTGCTGGTGGCCGACGAACACCACAACACCTGTCGCATCCTGGGTCTGCTGCGCTTGGAACTGGGACGCCCACCGGTCACCGAGGGCGGCCTCCACTTCCTCTGGGTTGTCGACTTCCCCCTCTTCGAGGGCCTCGACGAGACAGGCAACCCCATGCCGGCCCACCACCCGTTCACCATGCCGCACGAGGACGACCTCGAGGCGCTTGAGGCCGGCGACTTGCTCTCGGTCCGCTCACAGGCCTACGACCTGGTCCTCAACGGCTGGGAACTGGGCTCGGGCAGCGTGCGGATCCACCGGCGCGAGATCCAGCAGAAGATCTTTTCCATCCTCGGCATCGGTGCCGAGGAGGCCCAGGAACGGTTCGGCTTCCTGTTGGACGCCTTCAGGTACGGCGCACCGCCGCACGCAGGGTTCGCCTTCGGCATGGACAGGCTCGTTGCGATCCTGGCCGGCGAGGAGAACATCCGCGAGGTCATCGCCTACCCCAAGACCCAGTCGGGTGCCGACCCGCTGACCAGTGCACCCACCCAGATCGACGACCGCCACCTCGAGGAGCTGGGCCTGCGGGTCCTGCCCAGAAGCGAGTAGCCGACAGATCCGGCAGGGCCGTCCACCCGGATGCCCGGCGAGGCCCTAGGTTCGGTGCTGATGGCCGGTGACCTCTTCTCAGATGCAGCCCGGGAGCGTCTCACCAGGCGTGCGCCCCTGGCCGACCGGCTGCGGCCGACCAGCCTCGACGACGTCGTCGGACAGGAACATCTTGTCGGGCCGGGACGACCACTTCGACGTCTCATAGAGGCCGACAGGCTTTCCTCAGTCATCCTCTGGGGCCCACCCGGCACCGGCAAGACGAGCCTCGCCCGCCTCGTGGCCCGCCTGACGTCCAAGGAGTTCACCGAACTGTCAGCGGTGAGCGCCAGCGTCAAGGACGTCCGTGGACTGATTGCACGGGCCGAGGCCGTGCTGGGTGAGCGTGACGTCGGCACCATCTTGTTTCTCGACGAGGTGCACCGCTTCAACAAGGCCCAGCAGGACGCCCTGCTGCCGTCGGTGGAATCCGGTCTGCTGGTTCTCATCGGGGCCACCACCGAGAACCCCTACTTTGAGGTCAACGCGCCGCTGCTCTCGCGCTCCACCCTCTTTCGCCTTGAGCCACTCGACGAGGACGCCCTTGTCGCCCTGTTGGGCCGTGGCCTCGAAGCCGAGGGAATGACCGCCGACGATGCCGCCATCGAACTACTCGTGGACAGGGCAGCCGGCGATGGTCGACACGCGCTCACCAGCCTCGAGGTGGCCACCGCCCTGGCCACCGGGCGCGAATCGGAGCAGGTCAGCGTCGACGACGCTGAGGCCGCGCTGGGTACCAAGGCAATTCTCTACGGACGCGACGAGCACTACGACGTGATCAGCGCGTTCATCAAGAGCATCCGCGGCTCCGACGCTGACGCCGGCCTCTACTGGCTGGCCCGCATGCTCGACGCCGGCGAGGACGCCCGCTTCATTGCCCGTCGCCTGGTGATCCTCGCCAGCGAGGACATCGGAATGGCCGACCCAATGGCCCTCCTGGTGGCCGATGCGGCAGCCAGGGCCGTGGAGTTCGTCGGCCTTCCCGAAGCCCGTCTGAACCTGGCCCACGCCGTCGTCCACCTGGCAACGGCACCCAAGTCCAACCGGGTAACCGTGGGGTTGGGCCGGGCAGGGGCCGATGCCCGGTCTGCCGGCACCGGCCTAGTGCCCATGCACCTCCGCGACGCCCACTACAGGGGAGCAGCCGACCTGGGTCATGGCGACGGCTACGAGTACCCCCACGACGACCCGGCCGGGTGGGTGGCACAGCAGTACAGGCCCCCCGAGGTGGCCGACAACACCTACTACGATCCCTCACCACACGGGTTCGAAGCGGAGGTGACCGAACGCATGGCCTGCCACCGTGGAGACCCACCCGACGGCCTCGGCAGCATGGGAGGCAGCAAATGAGACGCCGCATCTTCTGGCTTGTCATTGGATGGCTGGTGGGCAACGCCACCTCCATGTGGTTCCAGCGGCGCCTGCGCCGAACCGTCGAGCGCTACACCCCTGAACACCTTCGCCGGGAGATTGCCGAGCGGTCATCGGCCGTTGTCGACCAGGGAGCGGACCTGGTGCGCAGGGTCAGGCAGATCCGTGACGACATCGCAGCCGACGACCCGGCAGGCTCCAACGGACACGACTACGGCTTCCGCCGCAGCGGGCAGCGGTCACGACGCACCCATCGACCGGCCGGGCCCCTCCGCTGAGTCACGCAACCTGCTCATAGCCGCCGGAGCCACCCCGGTAGAGTGGCCCGACCATGGCAGAACACTCAGCCAACGGCGTAAGACGCGCATTCGTCGACTTCTTCGTCGACAGGGGCCACCACCATGAGCCCTCCGGCAGCCTGATCCCGCACGACCCCACGCTGTTGTTCACGGTGGCCGGAATGGTCCCCTTCAAGCCCTACTTCGTGGGTGAACAACCGGCCCCGTGGGACCGTGCCGTAACCGTCCAGAAGTGCGTGAGGGCCGGCGGCAAGCACAACGACCTCGACGAGGTGGGTCGCACCAGCCGTCACCTCACCTTCTTCGAGATGATGGGCAACTTCAGCTTCGGCGACTACTTCAAGTCCGACGCATGCGCCTACGCCTGGGAGTTCGTGACCGGCACGTTGGGCCTCGACCCCGACCGTCTCTGGGTAACAGTGCACCTCAGCGACGACGAGGCTGAGGCCATCTGGCGCGACGAGGTCGGTGTGCCAGCCGAGCGCATCCAGCGCCTCGACGAGGACAACTACTGGCGTATGGCCGACACCGGGCCGTGCGGACCCTGCTCTGAGATCTTCTGGGACAAGGGCCCCGACTTCGGCGACGACGGCGGTCCCGCCCACGGCGACGAGGAACGCTTCATCGAGATCTGGAACCTGGTGTTCATGCAGTTTGAACAGCATGAGGATGGCTCGATGACACCGCTGCCAGCCCCGTCGATCGACACCGGCGCCGGCCTCGAGCGCATCCTCTCTGTCCTGGAGGGGGTCGACTCGGTCTGGGAGACCGACGAGTTCGTGCGCCTCCTCGCCACGATCGGCGACATAACCGGCGTGCAACATGGCTCCAGCGAACGCACCGACGTCTCACAGCAAATCCTGGCCGACCATGCCCGATCCTCAACCTTCCTCATCAGCGACGGGGTGTTCCCCAGCAACGAGGACCGCGGCTACGTGCTGCGCCGCATCATTCGACGAGCCGTGCGCCACGCCTGGCTGCTCGGGGTCGAGGATCTCGTCATGCCAGACCTGGTCGATGCGGTGGTGGCCATCATGGGCGACGACTACCCCGAACTGGTCCGCAACCACGCTTTCGTGCGCGACGTCCTCGAGCGCGAGGAAGGCCGTTTCAGGGAGACCCTGCGGACCGGCCTGGCGATCCTCGACGATGCGCTCGAAGGTCTGGGCGAGGGCTCCACTCTCGACGGAGACGTGGCTTTCAAGCTGCACGACACCTATGGCTTCCCTCTTGAGTTGACCCAGGAGATCACGGCCGAAAAGGGTGTGGCCGTCGACAACGAGGCCTTCGGCGTGGCGATGGCCCACCAGCAGGAGATGGCCCGCTCAGCCCGGAAGGACGGCACCACAGCATCTGTCGGCGACCTGCGCTCCGTACTCGAGGCGGGCGGCCCTACCGGGTTCGTAGGGCGCGATCACAACGAGGCCGAGGCTGTAGTGGTGTATTCCGACAGCGACACGGTTGTTCTCGACCAGACCCCGTTCTACGCCGAGTCCGGCGGCCAGGTGGGCGACACCGGAACCATCACCTGGGCCGGCGGCTCCGTCGAGGTTCTCGACACCACCCTCGCCCTCGACGGCCTGCACTGTCACAAGGTCACTGCCGACGCCTTGGGCCCCGAGGTGGGGCAGACCGTGACGGCCGCCATCGACACCGAACGACGCGCGGCAATCCGCCGCAACCACACCGGCACCCACATCCTCCACTGGGCGCTGCGACAGGTTCTGGGCGACCACGTCAAGCAGCAGGGATCATGGGTCGGACCCGACCACCTGCGTTTTGACTTCAGCCACTTTGAGGCAATGACCGCCGAACAGGTGGCGGCCGTCGAGAACCTCACCAACGCCGAGATCCTCTCCAACCACGAATGCCGCAACTTCGAGACCAGCCGCGAAGAAGCCGAGGCCCTCGGCGCCATTGCCTTCTTCGGCGACAAGTACGGAGACCAGGTACGCGTGCTCGAGGCCGGCCCCAACTCGGTTGAACTCTGCGGTGGAACCCACGTGTCGGCCCTGGGTGACATCGGGCCCGTGAAGATCACCACAGAGAGCTCCATCGGCTCCAACATCCGTCGCCTCGAGGCCATAACCGGAACCGCACCCATTGACCGGCTCCGTGGGGCCGAGGCATCCCTGGCCGAAGCCGCCGACCTGGTGGGAGTACCGGTCGATGACCTCATCGATGGCATCGCCCGACGCCTCGCCGAGGCCAAGGCCGTTCGCTCCGAGCTGGCCGGTGCCAGACGCGACCTTGCCCTGGGCCGCGCCGACGAGCTGGCAGCCTCGGCCGACAACGGCATCGTCGTGACCATGGTCGATGGCATAGACCGCGACGGCCTCCGCGACCTGGCCGCAGCCATACGTGACCGCGACGGGGTCCGGGCCGTGGTGCTGGGCACATCGCCCGACGGAGGCGGGGCAGCCCTGGTGGCAGCCGTAGCCCCCGACAGCGGCCTCGATGCCGGTGCGCTCGTAGCCGACGCCGCCAAGACGATCGACGGTGGCGGGCGCCCCAGCCCAGACCTCACCGTCGTCGGCGGCAGGTCCCCCGAGAACCTTGCCGAGGCACTCGAACAGGCACGGGCAGCAGCCCTGGCCGGCTAGGCCCGCGGCGCAGTCGTGCGGGCAATCGGCCTCGACCTTGGAACGAAGCGGATCGGCGTGGCGGTCAGCGACAGCGACGGCTACCTGGCAATGCCCATCGAGGTTCTGGCACGCACCGGCGATAGGGAGGGCGAGCACCGCGCTGTGGCAGCCCTCGTCGCCGAATGGGAGGCCGAGGTCGTGGTTGTCGGCGTGCCCTACTCACTGGACGGCTCAATCGGCCCGATGGCCAGGAGCATGATCGCCGAAGCCGACCAGTTGGCGACACGGTTGACCGTGCCGGTACAGACCCACGATGAGCGCCTCACCACGGTCACCGCCGACCGCCAACTTCGCGAACAGGACATGCGCGGAGAGGATCGCCGCAAGGTCGTCGACAAGGTGGCCGCCTCGGTGATGCTCCAGGCATGGCTCGAGGGCCGGGCAGGGGAGCAGTCCCCGTGAGCGACGACACACCTGTCACCCCCGACGGGCCCGGCAGCGACCACATCGACCTGCACTCCGAACCCGAGTTCGCAGAGACACGTCCCGTCGAGCAGGTGCCCTCATGGGAGGCCGACCACCCAGGACAGGAGCCCGACGAGGCCATCGTCACGACGCGCCCCCTCCCGACCGACGAGCCCAGCCCCGACGTCACCTGGGTGCGTCACCGGCCACTGCTGGGTCCCATCCCCAGGTGGGGAGGTGTTCTTGCCGTTGCGCTGCTCGGAGCGGCCGTCGCCTTCGGCGGGTTCCGCAGCTGGGTCGACAACCAACTTCGCCCCAGCGCACCACCCGGCGACGATGTCGAGCTGACCATCCAGGAAGGCTGGTCGACCAACGACGTTGCGGTGGCCCTTGGCGATGCCGGCGTGATCGACCATCCTGCGATGTTCCGCCAGTGGATGCGGTGTCCCTCAGGACTGCAATGGCTCATCGACTGCCAGACCGGGGCCGAGTACTCGTTCCAGGCGGGCAACTACGTGCTCCGGGAACACCTCTCCTTTGATGACACGGTTGCCCTGCTGGAAGAGGGTCCCCTGCCCGAAGAGGTCATCCGCATCACGATCCCCGAGGGCCTGACCCTGAACCAGATGGTGAACCGTGTGGTCCGCAGAATGCCGACCTTCGACGAGGCCCAGATGCGTGCCGCCCTCGCCAGCGACCGCCTCATCTGGGAGCACTATCCCGGCGAGCTGCCATTCCTTCTGGTTGAGGGCCTGCTGTTCCCCGACACCTACCAGCTCGACGATGCCACGATCACCGACGAACTGGGGTTGCTGATCCGAATGCACGACCAGTTCCTGGCGGTCGTAGAGGAACTCAACCTGGAGCAGCGTTCGGTGGAACTTGGCCTCACCCCGTACGACACCGTCATCCTGGCCTCGCTCATCGAGGAGGAGGCCCTGCTCGACGGTGACCGGGCCAAGATCAGCCGGGTCATCCACAACAGGTTGAACCTCGGATGGACGCTCGGCATCGACGCCAGCACCCGCTACGCCGTGGCCAAGACCGCCGGTGAGCCCCTCACCGCCGAGGACCTGGCCACCGAGTCCCTGTGGAACACGAGGGTCGTAGCCGGCCTGCCACCAACACCCATTGCAGCCCCGGGCCGTTCCTCTCTCAAGGCCGCCCTTGCCCCTGCCGACGGGCCCTGGCTCTACTACGTGCGTACCGACGAGAACGAAGTCGTCGGCGCCCACACGTTTGCCGAGACCGCCGACGAGTTCGAGGCTGCACGGCGCGTATGTGTAGAAAAGGACCTTGGCTGTGGCTGACACATCAAAGTCCCGTACCCGCATGGCGGCGGTCATCGGCTCACCGGTCGCACACTCGCTGTCTCCGGCGATCATGAACGCGGCGTTCACTGCAGCCGACCTGGACTGGACGTTCATTGCACACGAGGTGGCCGAGGGCGACACCACACGGGCACTCGACTGGGCCCGCAGCGAGGGCCTCGTGGGCCTCTCGGTGACAATGCCGCACAAGGCAGCCGTTGCCGCAGCGGTCAACGAACTGGGCGACGTGGCCCGACGGCTTAACGCCGTGAACTGCGTGGTCGTCGACGGACAACGCCTCGTCGGCCACAACACCGATGGCGGTGGCTTCATCGACGGTCTTGCCCACGATGCCGGCTTTGACCCCGCAGGTCGCACGGCCGTCGTTCTCGGGGCGGGTGGTGCAGCCAGGGCCGTCGTGCACGCCCTGGCTGTCGCCGGAGCATCAGACGTGGCAGTGGTCAACCGGACACCAGGCAGGGCAGAGGTGGCTGCCGGCCTCGCCGACGGGGTCGGGCGGGTGGCCGACACCGCTGCGGTGGCTGGCGCCGACCTGGTTGTCAACGCGACACCGGTGGGCATGGGTGAAGGCGGCTCGGCCATGCCCGTCGACCCCGACCTCCTTAACCCGGGCCAGGTCGCCGTTGACCTCATCTACCACCCCCTCGCCACACCATGGGTGGTGGCACTCCGCGAACGCGGGATCGAGGCCCACGGAGGCCTCTCGATGCTCATCTTCCAGGCTGCGCTTGCCTTCACCCACTGGACAGGTGGGGAGGCACCGGTGGCGGCCATGGAACAGGCTGCACGGGCCGAGTTGGCCGCCCGCGCAGCCAGCTGAACCCCTGTAGCCCCCGTGGATCAGGCCCAGGCCGTGGCCCTGGCATGGATGACGGTCTGGATTGTGGCCCTGTCGATTGTGGACCTGCGCAGCCGGCGCCTGCCGGACCCGATGGTCGCCACCCTCCTGGCGGGTCTCGTACTCCTCGACGCAGCCGCGGCCGTCTCAGGTGGGCGCCCCGGGAGCCTGTTGTGGGCCTGTGTCAGCGCTCTCACGTACGGCGGCCTGCTGTTCACGGTCCGGGCGCTTGCCCCATCGGGCCTCGGCGGTGGCGACGTGAAGTTGGCCGTCCCCATGGGATGGCAGATCGGCTTCGCTGCGGGAATTGGGTTTCCCACAGCGGTCCTCACTGCGCTGGTTCTCGCCTGCCTGTTTGCCCTGGTGTGGCAGGTTCTCGGTCGGCTCCGCGGGCACGGGTGGCCTCAGACGCTGGCATTCGGTCCGTGGCTGGGAGCCGCAGCGGTCATGGTCGTTTCGATCACCTGAAGCGGTATTCGCCCGAGCCGGAGGGTCGGCATCAGTAGCCTGTCGTGATGGCAACCGACCACAACACCCCCGGTGGGCCCCATCTTGCGCTGGTGGGCCTCATGGGAGCCGGAAAGAGCGAGGTGGGCTCAGCCGTGGCCCGGCGCCGGAGCCTCCGCCACCTGGACCTCGACGTGCTGGTGACCGGCCGCGAGGGTCGCTCAGTCGGCGTGCTGTTCGAGGAACAGGGCGAGTCCGGCTTTCGGGACTGTGAGCAGGCAGCACTGGCAGAGGTACTGTCGTTGGCGCAACCCGTCGTGCTGTCCACCGGCGGAGGAGTGCTCGAACGCCCGGCAAACAGGGAACTTCTGTCCGAGCGGGCCACGGTCGTCTGGTTGAGGGCCCGGCCGGAGACACTCGCCGAGCGGGTCGGCGACGGTGCCGGCAGACCCCTCCTCCAGACAGGCAACCCGGCCGAGGTGCTCGCAGAGCTGTCGACCCGGCGCGGCCCCGACTACGAGGCCGCAGCCGACCATGTGGTCGACACCGACGGCATTACCGTCGACGAGGTGGCCGACACCGTCGTAGCCGCACTGCCGGACCCGGTGACCACATGATCACCGTCGACGTACCCCTGCCCGGCGGACGCTCCTACCCGGTTGTGATCGGTCCAGCGGCTGTCGATGCCATGTCGACCGTGCTCCCAGCCACGTCGCGTGTCGCCGTCGTCACCCAGAAGGGAATCGGGGTAGAGATTGAGACCGCCGGCAAACAGCGCGTATTCACCATCCCCGACGGAGAGTCGGCCAAGACCCTCTCCACAATCGAGGACCTGTGCAGCGGCTTCGCCTCATGGGGCCTCACAAGGGGCGATCTGGTCATTGGTATCGGAGGGGGAGTGGTTACCGACGTGGCCGGATTCGTCGCAGCCAGCTACCACCGGGGCATACCCGTGGCCCACGTGGCCACAACCCTGCTGGCCCAGATCGACGCAGCCATCGGCGGCAAGACGGGCGTCAACCTGCCCGAGGGCAAGAACCTGGTCGGGGCGTTCTGGCAGCCGGTAGCCGTGTTCTGCGATACCGACACCCTGGCGACCCTCCCCGAGCGCGAGATGCGTTGCGGCGGGGGTGAGATGGCCAAGTACCACTTCCTCGGTGGCGAGGACATCGAAGGCCTCGACATCGCTGAACAGGTGGCCAGATGTGTGGAGATCAAGGCCCGGGTGGTGGCCGCCGACGAGCGCGAAGCCGGCCACCGGGCGGTGCTCAACTACGGGCACACCCTCGCCCACGCCATAGAGACCACCGGTCGCTACGACATGCGCCACGGCGAGGCCGTGGCCGTGGGCCTGGTGTACGCAGCGGAGCTGGCCGCGGCACTGGGCCGCATAGACACCGACAGGGTCGCAGAACACCGCCGCATCGTCGACCACTACGACCTGCCGTCGGCACTTCCCACCGGAGCCGACGACGACGAACTGCTTGCGGCAATGGGTCGCGACAAGAAGGCACTCGAAGGCCTGACCTTCGTGCTGGACGGCCCCCACGGGGTTGAGCCGGTCCACGGAGTTGACCTCGACCTTGTAGGAAAGACCCTGGACAGGGTGAGATGAACCCTGAGAACGAGAGGAACCGCCAACCATGAGCACACAGACCGTGATGGTCTTGTCGGGCCCCAACCTGAACCTGCTCGGTGAGCGGGAACCCGAGGTGTACGGCGCTGAAACCCTCGACGACCACCTGACCGTGGCAACTGAGGCGGCCACAGCCCACGGGCTGGCGATCGACCACCTGCAGTCCAACCACGAGGGCGAGCTCGTCGACGCAATCCACGCAGCCCGTGCCAACTGTGCAGCGATCGTCATCAACCCCGGCGCCTTCACCCACTACGCCTGGGCCATCCACGATGCCCTCGCCGCCTTCGACGGCCCGGTCATCGAGGTGCACCTGTCGAATCCGGCAGCCCGCGAGCCGTGGCGCCACACCTCGGTCGTGGCACCCGTGGCCGCCGGCACCATCGCCGGGTTCGGAAGCGACGGCTACCGCCTGGCAATGGACGCCGTGGCGGCCCTGCTGGCCTCTGCCTGAGTAACCGGTGACGACGCCAGTTCTTCCACCAATGGAGGTGGGGCTGCGCCTGGGCCGGCTGCGGGCCAGCCTGGATGACGCCGGCTGCGGGGCACTGCTCGTCACCTCCACCACCAACATCGGCTACCTCACCGGCTTCACGGGCTCGGCCGGGCTACTCCTGATCGATGCGGACCGGGCCGTGCTGGTGACCGACGGCCGCTACCGCGACCAGGCACCCCGGGAGATTGCCGGCACCGGCACCGAGGTCGAGGTGGAGATAGCGGTCGCCGGACGCCAGCAGCTCTTGAAAGGCCTCACCGCCGGTATCACCAACCTGGGCCTCGAAGCCAACTCCATCACCTGGACAGACCAGCGCAGGTTCATCGAATGGTTCGACGGGACATCGCTTGTCGCCACCGACGGTCTCGTCGAGACCCTGCGCGAGGTCAAGGACAAAGGAGAACTGGCCCGCATCGGAGCCGCCGCTGCGATAGCCGACGCGGCGCTCGCCGAGATCTGGCCAATGCTCGACACAGGACCAACCGAGAGGCAGGTCGCATCAGCGTTGGACAACGCCATGCGGAACCTCGGCGCATCCGACAGGGCCTTTGAGACCATCGTGGCGGCAGGACCAAACAGCGCCCACCCTCATGCCCGCCCCGGTGACAGGACCATCGCCAGGGGAGACCTCGTGGTCTGCGACCTGGGTGCCATTGTCGACGGGTACCACTCCGACATGACCCGCTCCGCCCGTATCGGCGGACCAGGTGACGGCCCCGAGGCCGAAATGCTCACAGCGGTGCTTGCGGCTCAGCAGGCAGGCATCGCAACCGTTGCCGACGGCGTGGCAACAGCCGCAGTAGACGCCGTATGCCGCAGCGTCCTGACAGAAGCAGGGCTCGGAGACGCATTCACACACGGAACCGGCCACGGCGTGGGCCTCGACATCCACGAGGCACCGGCCCTGTCGGGAACCTCCACTGCTACCCTTCGCAGCGGCCAGGTGGTCACCGTCGAACCGGGCGCCTACATCGCCGGAGTCGGCGGCGTCCGCTGGGAGGACACGGTGGTCGTGGACAGCGGAGGCTGCCGACGCCTCACCATGTCGCCCAGCGCCACCTGACACCCACCACACCCCGACAGCGAGACCAGAACATGCCGATCATCACCACCAACGACCTCAAGAACGGGATGACCCTCGAGCTCGACAACACCCTCTTCTCGGTGGTCGAGTTCCAGCACGTAAAGCCCGGCAAGGGCCACGCCTTCGTACGCACCACCCTCAAGAACTCCCGCACCGGAGCCGTCATCGACCGCACATTCCGCGCCGGCGAGAAGGTCGAGCGGGCCATCATTGACAAGCGGGCCATGCAGTTCCTCTACCGAGACGGCACCGACTACGTGTTCATGGACACCGAGACCTACGACCAGCTCACGGTGAACCCCGAGACGCTTGGTGAGGCATCCGACTACCTCGTCGAGCAGAACACGGCGATGCTCATGATGTACGGCGAGGACGTGATCGGTGTCGACCTTCCAGCATCCGTGGAGCTGATCATCACCGAAACCGAACCCGGCCTGCAGGGCGACCGCGTGTCCGGCGCCCGCAAGCCGGCAACGCTCGAAACCGGCCTCGTTGTCTCCGTGCCGCTGTTCATCGAAAAGGGCGAGCACGTCAAAGTCGACACCCGCACCGGCGAATACCTCAGCAGGGTCTGAGCCGGGTAAGCAGCGCCAACCACCAGACCATGTCACACAGGCCCGGAGATGCGATCGGCTCACGCCGAGAGGCCCGAGAGACCGCTCTCGGCCTGCTCTACGCCGCGCACTCGCGGGGAGTTGACCCACTGGAGGTGCTTACCGAACAGCCGGTTACACCCGAGCACTACACCGTCCAACTGGTGGAGGGTGTCGCCGGCCACATCCAGGAACTCGACGACCTGATCGGCAACTACTCTGAGGGATGGAGCACAGGGCGCATGCCGGCCATCGACCTGGTGCTCATCCGCATGGCGGTCTACGAGCTGGCCCACCAACCCGAGGTACCCACCTCGGCGGTGCTTTCCGAGCTCGTGGAGCTGGTGGGCGAGTACTCCACCGAGAAGTCCGGAAAGTTCGTAAACGGGGTCGTCGCGCGAATTGCCGAGGAACTGCGGCCCGGGGGCTGACCCAACCTTTTCGGCAGCAACTCTGTTCCAACCGCTGCGCCACCGGGCCGGGTCCGGGCTGCGCAGGCTCCGCCCGAATCCCGACCCGACACCGCTCGCTCTCCAACGGCTGCTCCGCACGGTGTTGTCAACGACTCCACACAGGGTTGTCGTGTCTTCGCTGCTGTTTTGCCTGGGGGGGGTAGGGCCGGGAGTTGGTTTGTCGAGGGTGGCGTCGGTGTCGGGCTTCGACGGGCGAGCGTGGTTTGCGAGCGAGCGGAGCCCGGCGATGGCGACCACCGGGGTCAGGAAGGGCAGAGGTGAGCGCGACCGGGGTGCTCGCGGGTAGGGTCTGTTCTCGACCGTGAAGCGGGTCCCGTGAGGCTCGGACGGATCGAGGAGACAGGTCAATGGCCGAGAGAGAACGCAGTCAGACGCCCCCGTTCGGGGGCGTTTTTGTTGCCCATGCCCGGATCATGGGTGCCGACGACATGGGTCGTGCGATCCTGCGGATGGCGCACGAGATCATCGAACGCAACCACGGCCTCGAGGGCCTGGTGGTGGTCGGCCTGCAGACGGGTGGTGTTCCGGTGGCTGAGCGCCTCGCTGAGGCTCTCGAGGACATAGAGGGAACCAGGCCGCCGTTGGGTTGTCTCGACGTGGCCCTGTACCGCGACGACATCGGAATCCGGCCGGTTGTACCAGAGGCAGCCACAGATCTGCCGGCCGACATAGACAACAGCATCATCGTGCTCGTCGACGACGTGTTGTTCACCGGCCGCACGATCCGGGCAGCGATGGATGCCGTCTGCGACTACGGGAGACCCCGCTCTGTCCAGTTGGCGGTGATGATCGACCGTGGGCACCGGGAGTTGCCGATAAGGCCCGACTATGTCGGCAAGAACCTTCCGACCAGGCGTGACGAGGTTGTCGACGTTCACCCCCTGGGTGTCGATCTGGGATCGGTGGAGAAGTGAGTACCGCTGTTGCGACCCGAAGGCATCTGCTGGGAATTGGCGGGATGTCCCGTGGTGACGTCGAGGGCATCCTCGACCTGACGGACACGTTCGCCGAGGTTGGCAGGCGTCCGATTCCGAAGGTTCCGGCCCTGCGTGGTCGAACGGTGGCGTCGTTGTTCTTCGAGGACTCCACGCGGACCCGGATGTCGTTTGAGACCGCTGCCAAGCGGTTGTCGGCCGACACCATGACCTTCACTGCGGGTTCGTCGTCGTTGAGCAAGGGTGAGAGCCTGCGTGACACGGTCGAGGTGATCGGCTCTTACGGGGCCGATGCCATCGTGGTCCGTCACGCAATGGCCGGTACGGCCCACAGGTTGGCCGACTGGACCGATGCATGTGTCATCAACGCCGGCGACGGGTGTCACGAGCACCCCACCCAGGCACTGCTCGACTGCTACACGCTGCGTGAGAGGCGCGGTGACCTGGATGGCATGCGGATCGGCATCGTCGGCGATATCCGCAACTCCCGGGTAGCGCGCTCCAATGTGTTGGCGTTCTCGCTGCTGGGTGCCGAGGTAGTGCTGGTGGCTCCGCCCACGCTGCTGCCTCCATCCATCGACGGCTGGCCGGTGACGGTCTCCCACGACCTCGATGCGGTGCTTCCCGATCTGGATGCCTGTTACCTGTTGCGGATGCAGCGGGAGCGGATCACCGAGGGGCTTGTGCCGTCCATGCGTGAGTATGCGACCGATTACGGGCTGGATGCCCGAAGGGCCGCCCTGTTGTCGGCCGATGCCGTGATCCTGCATCCGGGTCCCACCAATCCCGGTGTCGAGTTGACTACTGCGGTGGCGGCCGATTCGCGTTCGGTGATCCTGGATCAGGTGTCGAACGGCGTTTCTGTCCGCATGGCTGTGTTGTTCATGCTTCTGGGTTCAGGCATGGACCTGGCGCCCGACCAGTCTGTAGCTGACCAGGAGGTGGGCGGGTGAGCCTCGTACTGCGCGGCGGAACGATCATCGACCCGCAGGGGGAGAGGGTTCTCGACGTGGAGATCGGCGACGATGGTCGCATCGCCTCGGTCGGCAATGATCTGAGCGGCGACATAAACCTGGATGCCTCAGGCTGTGTCGTCGCCCCGGGCTTCGTGGACCTGCACGTCCACCTCAGGGAGCCGGGCCAGGAGGATGCCGAGACAGTCCAGACCGGGTCCCGTGGAGGTGCCCTGGGTGGCTTTACGGCGCTGGTGGCCATGCCCAACACCGAGCCGGTTGCGGACTGTGCCGCGGTGGTGGAACAGGTCAGGCACCTGGGAGCGGCGGCGCTCTGTGAGATTGTGCCGACGGCGGCGATGACCATGGGTCGCCTCGGTTCCGACATGGCTCCAATGGGGGAGCTGGTCGACATGGGTGTAGGCATCTTCACCGACGATGGCACGGGCGTTCAGGATCCGAGGCTGATGCGTCGCATCATGGAGTACTCGACCGGACTGACAGCCCGTCTGGGTCGGCCTGTGGTGCTTGCCCAGCACTGCGAGGTGTCGGCGCTTTCCGAGGGTGGATACATGCATGAGGGTGACTGGTCGTCGCGGCTCGGCATTCCCGGTCAGCCTGCCGAAGCCGAGGAACTGATGGTCATGCGCGACATCGCCCTGGTGCGTCTGACCGGTGCCCACATGCACTTCCAGCACCTGTCCACGGCCAGTTCTGTGGCGATGGTCCGGGGGGCAAAGGCGGCCGGTCTGCCTGTGACAGCCGAGGCCACGACCCACCACTTCAGCCTCACCGATGCGGC
>DLRQ01000012.1:6291-13146 GCA_002501135.1 Candidatus Neomicrothrix sp. UBA7884 | reverse complement strand
CGGACTACGCCTACCTCATGTTCACCCACACGCTCTGGGCCCACGCCTACTCACCCGATGTTGCGGGTGTCTGTGACTACCGATTCCCGGATGGCTCGGTGCCCAGGTGCAACTACTCCGGCTACACCGACTACTTCTCACAGTTGGACATGGCCAAGTAGCAGGGCAGAGACGTAACAGAGGCCGCCGGGACGACCACGCAGACCAGGGTTCTTCGAACCAGGGAATGTCGTGATCGTCCTGGCGCGCCGACTTGCGCAGTTGGTTGCCGTCGTCCTGGCGGTCACGTTCCTGGCCTTCACGGCTATGAACACCCTCGGAGACCCCCTCTTCAACGTGGTCGGTTTCGTAGCTGCAGTCGACTGTGATGCGGTCGTGGCTGGTGAGATAGAGGACATCTCCAGCCAGGGAGGCACCACTCTCGGCGACTGTGTCGTCGTCGCCGAAGCCAGAGAGGAGTTCCACCTGAACGAACCGCTTCCGATCAGGTACGGACGCTGGGTGGGGGACCTGATACGGGGCGACTTCGGCACGTCATTTAAGAATCGGATTCCTGTGAGCACGGTCCTGGCGGACCGCCTTCCCAAGTCCCTGTTGCTGATGGGCATGGCCGAGGTGTTCGCCGTAGCCCTGTCTGTTCCCTGGGCGATAGCCGCCGCCTATCGGGCCAACCGGGCAATGGACCGGGCGTCGACCATTGGTGCTTTCGGGATGCTGGCACTACCCAACTTCGCTCTCGGTGTGATCCTGTTCTACTTCTTCGTCGTGAAGTGGCAGATCTTCCCGAGCCGCTTTGAGGACGACAACCTTGCCCTGAGGCTGAAGTCGCTGGTGCTTCCTGCGCTGACCCTGGGCATGCCCCTGGCAGCAACCTACTTTCGACTCCTACGGACAGACCTCATCACCACCCTCCAGGAGGACTTCGTGGTGATGGCAAAGGCCAAGGGCCTCTCGAACCGTTGGATCATGTTCCGACACGCCCTACGGCCCTCCCTGTTCTCGATGGTGACGGTGTTCGGGCTGAACACCGCTGCACTGATAGGAGGGGCGTTGATCGTGGAACAGGTCTTCTCGATCCCGGGACTCGGCAGGGCGCTGGTGGAGGCCTCGATCCGAGACGACTACCCGGTGGTGCTGGGAGCCACCGTTGTGATCGCCACGGGATTCGTGATAATCAACTTCGCGGTGGATCTCGCCTACTCCTACCTGGATCCCAGGGTGCGTCGTGAGTCCTGAACCAGCCGGCCAGATGGGCCGAGGCCGCCTTGCGGGGATGGACACACCGCCACAGGTAGATCCGGCAGAGCAGTTCGGAGTTGTGGTGGCCCGACGCCTCGGCTTCGGGTTCTGGATCGCAGCGGCGTGGATCATCATCATCGTGACTGCAGCGGCGCTGGCACCGTGGCTTCCAATTGCCGACCCGAACGAGACCGGCGTGGGGGGCCGTATGGACGGGCCTGGGTGGAGCAACTGGTTCGGTACTGACAGCAATGGCCGTGACATGTTCGCCAGGACTATCTGGGGTGCACGGGTGTCCCTGATTGTCGGCTTCTTTTCGGTCCTCCTCGGCATCTGCGTAGGAGGAACACTCGGCATGATCGCCGGTTACTTCAGGGGGATCGTGGACCGCATCATCTCCTTTTCGGTGTTCGTTCTGCTGGCCTATCCCGGCCTGGTCCTGGCGTTGCTCATCGTCGGCCTGGCAGGACAGACCCTTCCGATAGTCGCCATGACCCTCGGGATTGTGGCAATAGCCCCGATTGCACGTCTCTCCCGCGCCACCACCCTGGCCTATTCCGAGCGTGAGTTTGTGGCCGCTGCCCGTGTTCTGGGCGCCACCGACCGTCGCATCATGGTCCGCGAACTGCTGCCCAACGTGCTCATTCCGATGGGTGCCCTGACCCTGCTGGGCATGGCCATCACGATCGTGGCTGAGGGCGGCCTGGCCTTCCTGGGCCTGTCGGTCGAGGAGGGCTTCTCCTGGGGAAAGATGATCGTCCTGGGGTCGTCGCCGCGCACCCTGCGGGAGGGACCGTGGGTGGCGATGTTCCCGATCGGAGCCATGTTCGTGACGGTCCTTGCCCTCAACTTCGCCGGAGACCGGCTGCGTGAGTACTTCGACGTACGAGAACTCGGAATCGGAGCCGCCTGAGATGGCAACGCCTCTGCTGTCCGTAACAGACCTCCAGGTGGGGTTCGCGACGGAGCGTGGGCTCCTCCGGGCCGTCGACGGGGTGTCCTTTGACCTGGCAGAGGGACAGACCCTGGGAATTGTGGGTGAATCCGGTTCGGGCAAGTCCGTTACAGCCAAGACCCTCATGAACCTGCTGCCGTCCTATGCGCGGGTCGAGGGATCGGTGATGTTTGACGGCCGCGATGTGCGGGCCATGGCAGCTGAGCGGGAGCGCCACTTCTGGGGCGTGGAGATGACCATGGTCTTCCAGGACCCGATGACGTCTCTGAACCCTGTCAAGAAGGTCGGTGAGCAGATTGCGGAGTCCCTCCGCGTGCACCTCAAGAGGTCTCGTAGGGAGGCCCGTGACGACGCCGGCGACCTCCTTCAACAGGTCGGAATACCCGAGCCGAAGAAGCGCCTCACCCAGTATCCGCACGAACTCTCCGGTGGGTTGCGCCAAAGGGTTGTCATAGCCATGGCTCTGGCCTGCAGCCCCCGACTCCTGATCGCCGACGAGCCGACCACCGCCCTTGACGTGACCGTACAGAAACACATCCTGGATCTGCTGGACGAACTCCGCGAGGAGCGTGGAATGGCGATGATCCTCATCACCCATGACCTCGGGGTGGTGAAGGGTCGCGCCGACCAGATCATGGTGATGTACGCCGGTCGCACCATGGAGCAGGCCGATACGGCCACCCTCTTCTCGGAGATGCGCCACCCCTACACCGAGGCATTGCTCGAGACCATTCCCCGGGTAGACATGGCCAGCCACTCCCGCCTGGTCCCGATCCCCGGGAGTCCACCTGACGCAGTCGACCTTGGACAGGGGTGCCCGTTCGCAGAGCGCTGCCGGTACTGCTCAGCCTCATGCCTGATCGATCAGCCCAGCCTTGAACAGCACCGTCAAGGTCACGCCTGCGCCTGCCATGCCCCGGTCGGAACGGACGCAGGTGCAGCCGCCCATGCGGCCAACCACGAGACCGGTGTGACCCCGGCCGGCCTGGATATGGGCACGTTCGCCACAGCAGTCGGGGAGAAGACCTGATGGCAGGCAGCGGCGCGATCCAGATGAGGGACTCCGACGAGGTGGTTCTGCGCGTCGAGAGCCTGGTCATGGAGTTCCCTGCAGGACGCAACCAGGTGGTACACGCCGTGTCAGACGTCAGCTTCGACGTCTGCCGTGGTGAGACCCTGGGAATCGTGGGTGAATCCGGTTGTGGAAAGTCCACGACAGCCAGGGCCCTCGTTCAGTTACCAAGACCCACCTCGGGAACCGTCACGCTCGACCCGGGGGCAGACGGTCAGGTGGAACTGACTGGCATTGAGGGCGAAGCCCTCCGCTCTGTCAGGCCACGGGTCCAGATGATCTTCCAGGACCCCATCTCGTCGTTGAACCCGCGCAGACGGGTCAGGGACATCATCGGCGAGGGCCTCATCATCTGGCAGGACCAGCACCCTGATGTGGACGTGGATGCGAGGGTCGACGAGGTTCTGAGGGCCGTCGGCCTCGACCCTGTCGTTGCCGCCTCCCGGCGACCCCATGAATTCTCCGGCGGTCAGTGCCAGCGCATCTCAATCGCCCGTGCTCTCGCCATCGACCCTGAGATCCTCATCTGTGACGAGCCCGTTTCGGCACTGGACGTCTCCGTTCAAGCCCAGATCCTCAACATCCTCGAGGAGATGAAGGAGCGTTTTGGCCTGACCCTGGTGTTCATCAGCCACGACCTCTCCGTGGTTCGCAATGTCAGTGACCGGGTCGTGGTCATGTACCTGGGCAAGGTCTGTGAGATCGGCAACTCGGATTCTCTCTTTTCAGAGCCCGCCCACCCCTACACCCGGGTGCTGCTGGCTTCGGCCCCTGAACCCTCAACGGTCGTGGACGCATCCGAGGTTGCGATCGGAGACGAAGTCCCGTCGCCCATCAACCCGCCGTCTGGCTGTCGGTTCAGGACCAGGTGCCCGCGGGTGACCGAACTGTGTGCATCCGCGGAGCCGGTGATGCGGAAGATGGGTCCCGACCACTTCGTGGCCTGCCACTTCCCCGGGTCTCCTTGACCTGACCGGCAGGGCCCTGTCAGCAAGGGTCGTCGCTGTCGTCCAGGTTGCGGACGAAGTACCTGATATCGGACTGGAGTTCGTATCCCCGTTCCTCCCAGAATGCCAGGCCACCTGCGTTGTCCGCCCAGACCTCCAGCCTCAGCCTCGTTATGCCCCTGTCAGCGAACCTTTTCTCCAGTTCGTCGGTCAGGTCGGCGCCCAGTCCGCTTCGACGGTGGGTTGTTGTCACTACAAGGCGCTTGATGCGGCCGCGGTGGCCGTCCCATGTACCCATGATGGTTGCCACGGCGGTGCCGTCCACCTCGCCGAGGAGAAAGAGGTCAGGGTCGCGTTCCAACTTTCCTGTGATCTCACCGGCGATATCGCCAGACGAGGCATACGAGGTCATGCCTGCCTCTTCCCAGAGCGCCTCAACGGCCGACACGTCGTCTGCCGTGACCGATCTGATTGACAGGTTCATCGTCTGCCTTCGCCTCAGGTGCCGACCCGGATTACGAGGGCCTCGCCCTGACCGCCGCCGCCGCACAGGCCGGCAGCCCCGAGGCCACCACCACGGCGCTTCAACTCGTGGGCGAGGGTGAGCACGATACGCGTACCCGACATGCCGATCGGGTGGCCGAGGGCGATGGCGCCTCCGTTCACGTTGACGACGTCGTGTGGCACACCCAGGGCATCAATCGAGGCCAGGGCCACGGCGGCGAACGCCTCGTTGATCTCGAACAGGTCAAGGTCGCCCACCTGAATCCCGGCACGCTCCAGGGCCAGGTTGATCGCGTTGCTGGGCTGGTGCAGGAGGCTGGTATCGGGGCCTGCAACCTGCCCATGGGAGACGACCTCGGCAAGGGGCTCCGACCCGAGAGCCTCGGCACGCTCCATCGTGGTGACCACAACGGCTGCCCCACCATCGGAGATCTGGGAGGCATTACCGGCGGTAATGTTTCCGTCTGCGGCGAAGGCGGGTGCCAGCTTCCCGAGGGACGAGGCATCGACGCCCGGGCGGATCCCCTCATCTTCGGCCACCACTACCGGCTCGCCCCGGCGCTGGGGAACCTGGACGGGCACAATCTCGTCGGCCAGGAGGCCATCAGCCCGGGCTATTGCAGCCAACTCGTGTGAACGCACCGCCAACTCGTCCTGGGGCCCACGGAGCATGCCCATCTCGGCCGCGTGGCGTTCTGTCGCCTCACCCATTGCACAGTGCTCGATCGTGCAGGTCAGGCCGTCGGCCATCATCGAGTCAACCAGGGCGGCGTCGCCGATGCGAAAGCCCCGCCGCGACCCCATCAACAGGTGGGGTGCGTTGGTCATCGACTCCATGCCACCGGCAACAACCACCTCGGCCTCACCAAGGCGAATCATCTGACTGGCAAGATGGATTGCGTGCATCCCCGACAGGCACGCACGGTTCAGGAGAGTTGACGGGGTGGTCAGCGGAATGCCGGCATCGCTTGTGGCCCGCCTTGCCGGCACCTGGCCCACGCCGGCCGAGATCACGTTTCCCATGTAGGCGAAGTCAACGTCGTCGCCAACCAGGCTGGACCGTTCCAGGGCTGCTGTGATTGCCACAGCACCCAGATCCGTGGCTGTCAGGTCCGCAAGGCCACCGTTGAGGCGACCAATCGGGGTTCTGGCCCCAGCCAGGATGACTATCGGTGTCATGTCTCTCCGTTCCACATCAGGTGTTCTGCTCGGCCCGAACCAGGGTCTCCCACAGGTCGGCGTAGAGGCCGCCGGCCTCTCGCAGGTCCCTGTGTCTGCCGCGCTCCACGATCCGGCCCTCGTCCAACACGACCACCTCATCAGCCTCAACAATGGTCGACAGCCTGTGGGCGATGACAATCGACGTACGGCCGGCCAGCGCATCAGACAGTGCCGCTTGGACAAGCGCCTCACTCTCGGTGTCCAGATGGCTGGTGGCCTCGTCCAGGACGACGATGCGGGGGTCTTTCAGCAGCAGCCTCGCAATCGCCAAGCGTTGCTTCTCGCCACCAGAGAGGCGGTAGCCGCGCTCACCCACGATGGTGTCGTAGCCATCGGGGAGTTGACGGATGACCTCCAGGATGCGGGCTGTCCTGCAGGCATCGTCCATCTCTGCGGCGGTAGCGCCGGGGCGGGCATACCTGAGGTTCTGACCGACGGTCTCGTGAAACAGGTGGGGGTCCTGGGTGACCACCCCGATTTGAGATCGCAGCTGGCCCAGCCTGAGGGACCTGATGTCGTGTCCGTCGACGGTTACTGCTCCGCCGGTCACGTCGTAGAGGCGGGGGATTAGCGACGCCAGGGTGCTCTTGCCGGAACCGGTTGGCCCGACAACGGCCAGCATCTGGCCCGGATCCACTGTCAGGCTGATGTCGTGGAGAACGGTCCGTCCCGGTTCGTCAGCCGATCCTCCAGCCTCCAGCGACGACACCGATGCGGAGTCGTCGGTCGGGTAGGCGAAGGAGACCTCCTCGAACCTGAGCACGCCCCTGACCGGTTTGAGGGCCACTGCATCGGGAGCGTCGGCAATCGGGTTCCGGGTGTCGAGCACCTCGAAAACCCTCTCGAAGGACACGAAGGCCGACATCACGTCGACCCGGGCATTCGTGAGCTGCGCCAGGGGCAGGTAGAGCTGGGTC
>DLRQ01000012.1:0-5977 GCA_002501135.1 Candidatus Neomicrothrix sp. UBA7884 | reverse complement strand
GGGCAGGTAGAGCTGGGTCACCAGTACCCCCATCGACGCCAGGGTCCCGATGGTCAGGGTTCCGCTGATGGCCAGCGAACCGCCTACCCAGTAGACGGCTGCCGTACCGAGTGCACCCAGGAGGGTCAGGGCAATGACGAAGGCACGGCCGTACATGGCGTTCAAGATTCCGATGTCGCGGACCCGGCCCACGCTCACTCCGAAGTCGTCGCGCTCCTCGTCGTGGCGGCCGAACAACTTCACCAACTGCGCCCCGGCAACGTTGAAGCGCTCGGTCATTGTGGCGTTCATGGAAGCGTTCAGATCCATGCCCTCACGTGTGATCCCGGCCACCTTCTGACCGACACGTCGGGCCGGCAGCACGAACAGGGGGAGCAGAGTCATGGCCATCAGGGTTATGCGCCACTCCAGCACGAACATCGTTGCCAGGGTCGTCGCGGCGGTGATGGAGTTGGCTACCACCGTGCCCAGGGTGCCGGTGAGCGCCCGCTGGGCCCCGATCACGTCGTTGTTGAGGCGGCTGACCAGGGCTCCTGTCTGGGTTCTGGTGAAGAAGGAGATCGGCAGGCGCTGCACATGGTCGAACAACTCCAGGCGGAGGTCGTAGATGAGCCCCTCGCCGACCGTTGCCGAGAACCACCGTTCGACGAAGGACAGGAGCGCCCGGGTGAGTGCAGCCGCCACGACCAGCATGCCCAGCAGGGTTAGGTAGCCGCGGTCTCCGTTGGCGATGGCGCCGTCGATGATCTCCCGGAAGAGCAGCGGTGGAACCACACCAAGCAACGATGACGCAATCACGGTGAGGAGAAAACCGATCACCATTGCCCGGTACGGTCTTGCGTAGCCCCAGACCCGACGCCTGGTGTCGGGTCCAATTGCGCCACCGGCGGGTCGCTCGCGCGACATGGCGTGCAGTATTCCCATCGGATGTCCCATGGTCCGAGCCTACGAAGAACCCCGGGCGTGCATGCAGCCCGCTGTGTGCCCGGCTGAACGGTCGGTCTAGGGTCGGCGTCCGGCACACGGGGAGGAACGACTTTGGATAAGCATCTGCGCGACGCCTGGGGTGAGATGACGGCGCCCGGTGCACCGTTCGCCTGGTCGGTCGTGGACGTGCGCGGGGTGCCGACAAGGGCCTACGACTCGGCACCACCGAACATGGCGGTCCTGTGGCAGGCATCGGCCGCCCACGCCGACAACGACTACATCGTCTTTGAGGACGAACGCCTCACCTACGCCGACGCCCACGCCAGGGTTGGCGATCTGGCCGCCCACCTCTCTGCAAACGGGATCGGCCACGGTGACCGGGTGGCGATTGCCATGCGCAACTACCCGGAGTGGGTGATCTCGTACTGGGCGACCATCTCGCTCGGTGCCGCGGTCGTCGGAATGAACGCCTGGTGGACGGGCCCCGAGATGGAGTTCGGCCTCACCGACTGCGGTGCCCGGGCGCTGATCTGCGACAGCGAGCGGCTGGAGAGGGTCGAACCCCTGCTGGCCGGCCTCAGGGAGGAAGGTCCCCTGCACGTGGTCGTGGTCAGGAGCAATGGCGATCTCCCCGACGACTCGATGCACTGGCCGGAAGCCCTGGCCGCAGCAGCCAATCTTCCGAAGCCTCCCGATGTCGCGATCGATCCCGAGGACGACATCTGCATCTTCTACACCTCGGGCACGACCGGTCGCCCAAAGGGTGCCGCCCTGACACACCGGGGGGCGGTCTCGAACCTCTTGAACCTGGCGTTCTGGCAGGTCATGACCGAGGTCGCCGAGGCCAAGGCCGTGGCGGCGGGGACCCTGTCATCGGGTTCGCACAAGGAACCGGTTGACTCGGAACCGGGTTCCCTCCTGGCCGTACCGCTGTTCCACGTAACCGGCTGCAACTGCTGTCTGCACCCGGTCACGGCAACCGGCGGCAAGCTGGTCCTCATGTACAGGTGGTCGGCCGAGAAGGCCCTCGAGTTGATCGAGCAGGAACGTGTGAGCACCTTCACAGGTGTCCCGACAATGGCACGTGAGTTGATCAACAGCCCCGACTTCGCCAAACGCGACACCAGCAGCCTCGCTCACCTCGGCGGTGGTGGCGCTGCGGTACAGCCTGATCTGGTGCACAAGATCGAGGAGCGGCTCGAGGGCAGGCCCAGCACCGGATACGGGCTGACCGAGGTGAACGGCGTCATCACCGTCAACTCCGCCCACTGGTTCCTTGCCAAGCCGGAGTCGGCCGGGCCGCCCCTCCCGATCATGGAAGCCCACATCCGCGACGATGAGGGCACCGCCCTCCCGGCGGGTGCCACCGGCCAGCTGTGGGTCAGGGGAGCCAACGTGTTCCGCGGCTACCTGAACCGGACCGAGGCAAACGCCGAGGTCCTCATCGACGGCTGGTTCGACACCGGCGACATCGGCTACCTCGACGACGAAGGCTTCCTCTTCCTCGTCGACCGTGCAAAGGACATGGTGCTCCGTGGTGGAGAGAACGTGTACTCGGCTGAGGTTGAGGCCGCCATCTACGAACACCCGGCAGTTGCCGAGGCAGCAGTGTTCGCCGTTCCCGATGAACGCCTCGGTGAGGCGGTCGGGGTGGCGGTCGTTCTGCTTCCGGAGGCCACGATGACAGCCGATGGCCTGCGTGCCCACACTGCGGAACTGATCGCCTCGTTCAAGGTCCCCGAGCACGTCTGGTTCCTCACCGATCCACTGCCGAGGAATGCCAACGGCAAGTTCGTAAAGCGGCAACTCCGGGAGAGTCTGCTGGAATCTGGTACAGACTGACAGCCCTGTCCGGCCGTTGTGTGAGGCTGATGCCATGAATGCATACATCGACGGGCAGCGGGCCCCGGTGCTCGATGAGGTCACCGCACGCGACCTCCGGGTCACCGGGACCATCCCCGAGGAGTTGGAGGGCCGCTGGCTGCGAAACGGCCCCAACCCCAGATCTGAGGTGGACCCCGCCACGCACCACTGGTTCCTGGGCGACGGCATGGTCCATGGAGTTCGGATAAGGGGTGGCCGTGCCGAGTGGTACCGCAACCGTTGGGTCCGGAGCGCCCGGCTGGCAGCCGAGATGGGTGCGGAACCGCCCACCGGTAGGGCCTTCGGCGATCGGGACTTCAGCCCGAATACCTCTGTCGGAGGCTTCGCTGGAAAGACCTGGGCCCTCGTAGAGGCCGGAACCACCCCCATGTCGCTCACCTATGAACTGGACACCATCGGCTACGACGGGTTCGGCGACACCCTGCCCGGCGGGTTCACGGCCCACCCGAAGCACGACCCTGCCACAGGTGAACTGCACGGCATCTGCTACGCCTACCCGGACAATCCTGACCGGCTTCAACACGTCGTGGTCGGAGGCGATGGCAGGGTCTCCTCGGTTACCGAGGTCCCTGTTGACGGGATGCCGATGGTGCATGACATGTCACTCACCGGCAACTATGCGCTCCTCTACGACCTGCCGGTCTGCCTTGACATTGAGATGGCGATGGGTGGCAGCCCCTTCCCGTTCGCATGGAACAACGACCACCCGGCCCGGGTCGGCCTGCTGCCCCGGGGAGGTACAGCCGACCAGGTCATCTGGTGTGAGGTTCCACGCTGCTATGTGTTCCACCCGGTGAACGCCTACGACACAGCCGACGGCTCGGTCGTCGTGGATCTCTGCCGCTACGACCGCATGTTCGACAACGACCGGCTCGGGCCGGCAGGAGACAGCACCCCCAGCCTGGCCCGGTGGGTGCTCAACCCGGCAACAAGGAGCGTTGCCGAGACAGTTATCGACGACCGACCCCACGAGTTCCCGACACACGATCCGCGGGTGGGAACCCGGCGTCACCAGTACGCCTACACAGCCAGTGGTCTCGACCTGGGGCCGACCACCAGGATCAACGTGGAAACCGGCGAGGTCGTCACACACGACCACGGCCCCGGTCGTTTCGGTGCCGAACCGCTCCTGATCCCGAGGGATGGATCAACCGATGAGGGCGACGGATGGTTGCTGGTCTGCGTCAACGACAGGAGCGGTGGGCCGGCCGAACTGGTTGTCATCGATGCCCTCGACATGGAGGAACCACCGATCGCACAGATCCACCTTCCACAGCGCGTACCCGATGGATTTCACGGAAACTGGGTGCCGGACAGCTCGGTCCCACCCGGATCCTGAGGGTTCCGGTCGCCGAAACATATGAACGGGCCCGTAGGGGAGAAGTCGGCATGAACGGCAGTCGAGGTGCGACACACGATGTCCTTGTGGTGTGCCCGCCAGGGCTGGAGCAACTCGTCGCCACCGAGTTGGCTGGGCTCGGGGTTCGGCGTACCCGTATCGAGAAGGGTGGTGTTGCCTGCCAGCTGACCTCCCGCCAGCTGTATGCGGCGAATGTCTTCCTGTCGTGTTCCACCAGGGTCCTCGTCAGGGCGGCGACCTTCACGGTCAGGTCTTTTGCCGACCTTCAACGGAGGCTGGGGGAGGTCGACTGGTCAGAGTGGTTCGACGGGATGTCCCGGCCCAGGGTGCGAGTGACCACCCGGCGGTCGATGCTGTGGCACGACGCAGCGGTCGTCGAACGGTTCGAGTCGGCTCTTCCCAAGGGGTCGACTGACGGACCCGAGCAGTTGCTTGTTGTCAGGGCGGTGAAGGACAGGTTCGTCGTGAGCGTCGACTCCTCGGGCGCTGCTCTCCACCAGCGGGGATGGCGCCTCGACCAGGCCAAGGCACCACTACGTGAGTCGGTGGCAGCGGGACTCCTGTCGGCATGCAGATGGGACCCGTCAACCCCGTTGGTCGATCCAATGTGCGGATCCGGGACCATCGCCATAGAGGCGGCGATCCGGGCCGCCGGGCACGCTCCGGGGCTCGGACGGGACTTCTCCTTCCAGCGGTGGCCTACGTTCCAGCCAGGAACCTGGGCCAGCGTCAGTGCCGAAATCGACTCTGTGGTCGCGCCGACTGGCCACCCCGCAATCGTTGCCGCCGACAGGGATGCCGGAGCGGTGGAGGCCGCACGTGCCAACGCCGAACGGGCCGGCGTGGCTGACCGGATCCAGTTCGTCAATGCCCCCATCTCGGCCCTGGAGAACCCTGAGCCTGATGGCGGACCAGGCCACCTGATAACCAACCCGCCATGGGGAGGCCGCGTGTCAGCGGGCGACGACCTCAGGAACCTCTACGCCACCCTCGGACGGGTCGGAAATGAGCATCTGGCCGGGTGGGGCCTCGGCATCCTGGTGGCCGACAGGGACCTGGCACGTCAGGTTCGGCCCGGTCTCACGGAGTCGTTGCAACTGGAGCTGGGGGGAAGGCAGGCCTGGCTGTTGACCGGAAGGTTCGGCTGAGTCAGCCCACGGCCGATGGTGGTGTTATCCGGTAGTCAGGGTCGACGCTGCGGGGCCCCTCACGCCTCGCCAGGGCCGCCTCAACCGCCGGTTCCAGGCGTTCCTCCTTCTGGCGGGTGAGCTCAGGGTCCCTTTCGGCGAACTCCGGCATCACCTCGGCAGCGAACAACTCCATCGACTCGCAGATGTGTTCATGCCTGTTGCGGCCAGCCTGGCTGACAAAGATGACCTCGTCGATCCCGGCAGCCTCATACTGACGGAGGAGCGCCCGGAGTTGTTCCGGCGTTCCGATAGCCCCGCGTAGCGACAGCAGACCCTCGCCGATAGTGGCTGGCGTTCCCGCCAGCCTGGCCCTCAACTCGACGTTGGTTTGCGCTGCTGTCTCACGGTCGAAACCGAAGGCGCTGCGGTTCTGTTCGAATTCGGCCCAGATGTCGGTGACCCCGGGGCTGTGGCTGCCGAAGGCGTAGAAGTGCCCCAGGGAGTAGCCGAAGAAGTGAGCGCCGTCGATGCCCCTTTCGATGGCAGTTGCCTCGTCCCCGTGGCACATCATCGGCAGCACGCTCGAGATGTTGGCGTTCACGGCGAAGCCGGCGGGGACACACTCCTCGGATGCGATGGTGGCGTAGTACTCGGCGACCCAGTGCTCCGCTTCACC